>CADBPL010000196.1 GCA_902796535.1 Oscillospiraceae bacterium | reverse complement strand
CGTCATCACTTCCCACAGCAGCAGATAGCTCTGCATGGCTTCATAAAGCGTTTCGGCGCCGTATTCCGGCACCTTGCGCAGGGTCGTTTCCATCAGCGCAAGCTGGGCCTTGCGGGGTTCATCCGCCGTCGCCTGCTGCTGCGCGGCCAGGTCGGCGTAACGGTGCGCCAAAGTGATCGCGGCTTCCAAAACGATCTGCATAGCGCAGAACGTGTCTTTCTTTTCCGCGTCGGCTTCGGTTCTGATCTTTTCGGTCAGGTCGTCGATCATGGCGCGCAGGCCGGTTTTGAGGGCGCGGCGGAAATCGGGGATGAGGTGCCCCGTGACCTGCTCCACAAAGAACGCCACTTCACCTGTAAAGTCAGCGTACTTGTCATACATCGCCATCAGGTCGCGGACGTAGTCGCCCTGCTTGGTGCGTTCCCGCATAAGGGCGATGCGCTCGGCGGTGAATTCCTCATTGGGCTCGATGTCGTCGAACACGGCGGTCGGGTCGCAGTAGCCCGAAAAGGTCTCGACCTGAAACGCCGGGTTGATCAGCGCGTAGCTGCGGGCGAAGGAATCGCTCTGCGTGCCGGCAAAGCAGTTGTTCGGACTGATAGAAAGCGGCAGGTTTTCGAGAATGTTTTTCAGTTCCAGCGCGGCGCGCATTTCTTCGGAGCCGTCGCCGTTTTCAAAATGCGTGGCCTCCCACGCCAGCTCGCGGGCGCGGAACCAGCCGTCCAGTCTTTTTTTGGCGCGTTCCTCCCGGAACAGGCGTTTGGCCATTTCGGTGATCTCACCGGGCTGATAGACAGAATAAAAATCCATAGTTGTATCCTCCTTACGTTCTCGTCAGCTCGATGGAACCGGAGCTGAGAACGGAACAAAACGAATCAAATTGCTCGTCGGTCACAAAAGCGTTTTGCATCTGGTACGGTTTGCCGAGCTTTTCCCACTTGTCTTTGCCGTATTCGTGGTAGCGCAGCACCTCCAGCTTCATGCCGTCGTGCCAAAACGGCCGAAGGCACGAAACGAAGCCTTTTGCATCGTCGGCGGAAGCGTTGAAGCCGTTGATGAGCGGGATGCGCACGAGCAGCTGTTCCCGCCGGTCAGCCGCGGCGCGAAGATTGGCCAGCACGGTCTCGCTGCCGACGCCTGTAAAGCTTTTCAGCTTGTCACTGTTCCAGTGCTTAAAATCCATGATCAGAAAGTCGATCAAGTCAAACAGCTCCGGCAGTCTGGCGTTCGTGCCGTTGGTTTCAATGCAGGTGGAAACGCCGTTTTGCTTCAGCGCCGTGAGCATTTCCTTCAGCGCGTCGAACTGCACGGTGGGTTCGCCGCCCGTGAAGGTCACGCCGCCCCCGTCGAACATCATCGGGCGGGAGCGAAGCGCAAAAGCAAGCAGCTCTTCCGTTTCTTCAAACGCAGTCGCGGCCGCCATGCTCTCGGGGTTGGAGCACCACGGGCAATGCAGGTTGCAGCCCTGTAAATGCAGCACGAGGCGGTTGCCCGGCCCGTCCTGCGAATAGTTGAATCCCTTTTGCAATACGGCGATCTTCAAAGCGTCATTCTCCCACACGGTATCAGTTACAATTATAATTATGGTATCATAAGAATAGAAAACCGTCAAGGGAAAAGTGAGGATGCACGGCGCGGCAAATGAGACGGTTCATTTGACATAAAGCCCGGATCGTGGTATATTCTTTCTGACCTTTTGAGGGTGGTGCGTCATATGCGTTCAGCAGAAGAATACATGAAAATGGGTTTTGACCGTAAAGCTGCAGAATACTTTGCAGGCGGCCGTAAAACAATCGTTGCCGTTACGCCTAACGATGATTTTACACTGACCATCTGCTTCAGCAACGGAGAACGGCGGCTGTTGGATATGTCGCCGCTGCTGCAAAAGGGGACGGTATTTGAACCGTTCATAGATCTTGCTGATTTTCGCCGCGTTTATGTGGATGAACAGCATTGTATCGCGTGGGATATCGACCCTGCGATCAACAGCAGCGAAGTATGGAGCAACAAGGTCGATTTGTGTCCTGACAGTTGTTATATCGACAGTGTTCCGCTTGCGTAAAAGCATTAAATCGAATCAAAAATTTGCATAGTTCCCGTTCCGTTACGGAGCGGGAACTTTTTTTCTCATAAAAGGCCTTGTTTTTCAAATGGATTTATGGTAAAGTGACGGTGTCACACACATCTGAATAAACCCAAAATCAAGGGCGTATTTTTGCCTTCCGGCAAAAGTACGGGCTCTTTCCTTTGCCGTTCTTGGTTTTGGGGAACGATGTGTGTGACAACAATCGGAGCCGCGTATTTTTCGGTGTGCGGTTTCGATGGAAGCCGCACACTTTTTCTTTTTGGCGGCGTTCGTGCCAAAAACGATTGGCACCGCACTGCACGCGAAGCTCAAAAAAGAAATGCCAGGCATCGCAGAAGATATCCGAAACCGAGTTCTGGAGGCGAAAACTAACCCGCAAAAAAGTGCGTCGGCAGCGTTCAGCCCGGCGGATGAGCTCATCAAATACAAAGCACTGTTGGATTCCGGAGTTCTGACACAGGAAGAATTCGACGCAAAGAAAAACCAGCTTTTGGGGTTATGACCATCGTCATGCTTTTCGCAGAACGATTCGCTCTTCCGAAAAGCTCCATGCTTCATGCTTCGCACCGGGGAACCCCCGGCGAGGGTTCCCCGCGCCGAAACAGTCCGCCGGACTGTTTCAGCTCCCTTCCTGCGCTCTTTTGATTCTCAAGGTTTCGCCCGCTGCGGCGGGCGACCAAAGACGCTGTCTTTGGAATCTGCAAGCCTTTGAAAAGGCTTGACCGAAACTTTTGTTGTGTGAAGAGCGCTGAAACAAACAGAACGCATCCCGGTCAGAGATGCGTTCTGTTTCATTTGTTCACTTTTCCTTCGGTTTGGCGAAGAGCGACACGAGCAGCCCCATGAGCATGGCCGCCGAAATGCCCGCCGCGCCCGCCGAAAGCGGCCCGGTGAGTACGCCGAGCAAACCGTCCTCCACAAGCGCCTGCCGGGTGCCTTTGGCCAGCAAATAACCAAAACCGGTGAGCGGCACGGTCGCGCCGCAGCCCGCCCATTCGACCAGCGGCCTGTAAACGCCCAGCGCCCCGAGCACGACGCCGATGACCACGAACGCCACCAGAATGCGCGCGGGGGTGAGCTTGGTGGTATCGATCAAAACCTGACCGACGGCGCAGAGCAGACCGCCGACCAGAAACGCTTTCAAAAAAATCATTTGCTTCGCCCTTCCGAACTAATGTTATTTGGCAATAGTATCGGCGAAAAGGGAAGTTTTATACGATATACTTACGCAAAAACGGGATATGGTTCAAAATAACCGACAGCAAAAGGCTGACCAGAAAGATGCCGAGCGCCGACACGGGGATGAACCACAGCGGCGAATGCTCCACACCGGTGATTCCAAGGTTTTTGACCATGAATTCCCGCACCAGCACGTGAACGAGGTAAACGCCGAAGCTCCATGCGGACACTTTGGCGATCCCGCGCGCCGCGCGGTCAGACCAGCGGATCTTGGAAACGACGTTTTTGAAAAACAAAAACACGGCAAACGAGGTGACCGCGGTGTTCGGCAAAAGCGAAGCGTAAGCCGACGCGTCCAGTTCACCCTTTTTGAGCGACAGGCCGGCGGTCACGCAAGCCGTCACAATGCAGGAGCAAACCGCCAGCGCGTAGAGCAGGCGGCGCAGCCACGGCCTGACCTCATAATAGGTGAAGTAATAGCCCGCCGCAAAAAAGACGGAAAAGCCGTAAAAGAAAAACAGGTTGGCATTTTTGACAAGGTCGTAAACATAGGGGCGGATCGGTTCGATCTTCGGCAGCTGAGCAAAAACAAAATCAGCGACAAAGCCCACCGCGATGAAATATTTCGTCGCTTTTTCGTCGGCGGTGATCTTTCTTAACAACGGCACGGTCAGATACAACCCCGCGATCATGGGCAAAAACCACAGGTGAAAATAGTTTTCGCGGAACGCCGAATCAAAGATTTTGCCGACGGTCTCGCCCTGCAGCACGTTATACCCCCGCCTGCCCCACATCACCGCCGCATAAATCACCGACCAGAGCAGCCACGCGACGAGCACGCGCACTAACTTCTGGCCGAACAGCTTTTTGCCGGGGCACGGCCGGTTCGGGTCAAGAAAAAACGCGCCGGAGATCATCACCAGCACCGGCACGCTGAAACGCACGCAGCTGGCTAAAGCATTGGTCTGCTGCCACGCGGTCGAGCCGACCTTGAAGGTTTGTTCCATGAGCGGGCCGCTGACGTGGATGATGATCACGGTAAAAATGCAGAAAATGCGCAGCAGATCCATCCACACCAGGCGGGTTGGCTTTGTTTCGGTCATAGCGTTGCCTCCGGGTAACTGCCGCGCGGCGCGGAGCGCGGCAAGACAGTCACGCAAAATAACAGGCGACATGGGAACCCACATCGCCTGTCCTCTGTTGCAAAAGAATTCTTACAGCTCTTCAAAATAGCGAACGATGTCGCCGACAGTTTCAAATTGTTCCAGCGCGTTATCAGGAACTTCGACTTCAAATTCATCTTCCAGGCTGATGGCAAGATCGACCAGATCAAGACTGTCTGCGTCAAGATCCTCTTTCAGGTTTGTGTCCATCGTCACATCGGCTTCGTCAATTTCAAGCTGCTTGCAAATAATGTCGCGAATTTGTTCAAACGGCATTCTTTTTTCCTCCTTCACAAAATAACAAAGCGATTGCTGTACGTTTGTTGTGTGCTCATATATTATACGCTATCGGCTCGTTTGTCAATAGTTTTTGCAGGAAAAGCTCCAAATCAATACGCCTTGCCCCAATAAACCATACATTTTGCCGGTTTGCCGCAGCAAACACACTTGTCGTCAAGCGTTTCCTGCTCAAACGGAATACAGCGGGAACCCACGCCGGTGAGCTCCTTGACTTTGTCTTCACACGCCTCGTCGCCGCACCACATGGCCTTGACAAAACCGTCGCCTTTTTCGTCGAGAACCTGACAGATCTCCTCAATGCTCCGGCAGGCATAGGTGCGGTTTTCGCGGTTTTCGAGCGCCTTTTGATACAGCCCGTCATGCACGGCCTGCAGCAGCTGCGGGATCGCGGTTTCGAGCTCGTCCAGCGACACGCTCTGTTTTTCGCCGTTGTCGCGGCGGGCGATGACGCAGGAATTGTTTTCAATGTCGCGCGGGCCGATCTCCAGCCGAAGCGGCACGCCCTTCATTTCATATTCGGCAAATTTCCAGCCGGGGGAATTGTCGCTGTCGTCGAGCTTGACGCGGCAGAATTTGGCCAGACGGTCTTTGATCTCATTGGCCTTGTCGAGCACGCCGGGCTTATGCTGCGCCACGGGCAGCACGATGACCTGAATGGGCGCCACGGCGGGCGGCAGAACCAGACCGCTGTCGTCGCCGTGGGTCATGATGATGGCGCCGATGAGGCGGGTGGTGCAGCCCCAGGAGGTCTGGAACGGGTATTCGAGCTTGTTTTCTTTGCTGGTGTACTGAATATCGAACGCGCGGGCGAACCCGTCGCCAAAGAAATGGCTGGTGCCGGCCTGCAGCGCCTTGCCGTCATGCATCAAAGCCTCGATGGCATAGGTGGAAACGGCGCCGGCGAACTTGTCGCTCTCGGTCTTTTGCCCCTTGACCACGGGCATGGCCAGCGCGTCACGGCAGAAATCGGCATAGACGTTGAGCATCCGCTCGGTCTCTTCAATGGCCTCCTCGGCGGTTTCATGGATGGTGTGGCCCTCCTGCCACAAAAATTCGCGCGAGCGCAGGAACGGACGGGTCGTTTTTTCCCACCTTACCACGCTGACCCACTGGTTATAGAGCTTGGGCAGGTCGCGGTGGGACTGGATGATGTTTTTGTAATGCTCGCAGAACAGAACCTCGGAGGTGGGGCGGACACAGAGCCGATCCTCTAACTTTTCGCTGCCGCCCATGGTGACCCACGCCACCTCGGGCGCAAAGCCTTCCACGTGATCCTTTTCCTTCTGCAGCAGGCTTTCGGGGATGAACATGGGCATACAGACGTTTTCATGCCCGGTCGCTTTAAACATACCGTCGAGGATGCGCTGGATGTTTTCCCAAATGGCGTAGCCGTAGGGGCGGATGGCCATGCAGCCCTTGACGCTGGTGTATTCGATCAGCTCCGCTTTTTTGACAACGTCGGTATACCACTGAGCGAAGTCGTCGCTCATGGAGGTGATCTCTTTCACCAGTTTTTTATTATCTTTTGCCATGTGTGTTTCCTCCATTAAACGCCGGAATAGGCGGAAAAGCCGCCGTCAACCGGAATAATGATGCCGGTCACAAAGCCGGAATAGGTTTCGTCGCACAGATACAGCAGCGTACCGGTCAGGTCCTCGGGCTTGCCGAAGCGGCCGACGGGCGTGTGGCTGATGATCTTGTCGGAACGGGGCGTGAGCGAACCGTCCTCATTGAACAGCAGCGTGCGGTTCTGGTTGGTGGCAAAAAAGCCGGGGGCGATGGCGTTGACGCGAATGCCCACCCTGGCAAAATGCACCGCCATGAACTGCGTGAAATTCTGCACGGCGGCCTTCGCGGCGGAATAGGCCGGGATCTTGGTCAGCGGCCGGTAGGCGTTCATGGACGACACGTTGAGGATGCAGGCGTTTTCTTTGCCGACCATATCCTTGGCAAAGCACTGCGTGGTGATGAGCGTGCCGATGAAGTTGAGGTTGAACACCGCCTCGATGCCCTGCGGGTCAAGGTCGAAAAAGGTTTTGAAGCCCTCCGCCTTGTTTTGCAGGTCTTCCATGGTCATCACCTCGTTGGAGGTGGTGCCCAGCGGCGAATTG
>CADBPL010000195.1 GCA_902796535.1 Oscillospiraceae bacterium | reverse complement strand
TCGAACTCTTGATACCGCTTTAACAGTATACACGATTTCCAATCGTGCTCCTTCGACCAGCTCGGACAACTCTCCGTGTTGCTCAACAAAAGGAATTGTACACTATTCCGCTGAAAAATGCAAGTGTTTTTTTGAATTTTTCTCGGGAATCTGTTCTGTTTTTTGCAAAATGAAAAAAGCGGTGAGCCGACCCGAAGCCGAATCACCGCTTCTATGTACCGTTTTACTTCTCGAGCAGCGCGGCCGCTTCTTTGTCCAGATAAACCGTCACGTCCGGATGCTGCTGCAAAACGGAAGCCGGCAGCTGCGGCGTCACTTCGCCCTCGAGCATCCCCTTGACCGCCTGCGCCTTGCTCGCGCCGGTGGCGACAAGCACGATTTTTTTGGAGCGCAGGATGGAACCGATGCCCATCGTCATGGCGTAGCGCGGCATGGGCACATCGTCAAAATAAATGGAGTTGGCGTCGATGGTGCTCTGGGTCAGCGCAACGCGGAACGCCTCATCGGTGAACGAATCCGACGGCTCGTTGAACGCAATGTGACCGTTGCGGCCGATGCCCAAAAACTGAACGTCAATGCCGCCCGCCGCCTGAATGGCTGCGGCGTAACGGCGGCTTTCCGCTTCGTAATCCGCCGCGTTGCCGTCAAGGAAATTGATGTTTTCCGCCTTGATGTCAAGATATTGAAACAGATTTTCCTGCATGAAGGTGTAATAGCTGTTCTTGTTGTCCTTGGGCAGGTCGCAGTATTCATCCAGATTAAAGGTCGTCACATTGGCAAAGCTGACCTCACCGGCCTGATAAGCCTTGACGATCTGCCGATAAGTCGGCACCGGGGTGGCGCCGGTGGCAAGCCCGAGCACGCAGGCCGGATTCGCCTTGACAAAATCCACATAAAACCGCCCCAGCTGTTCGCCGATCTGCTCGGCGTTTTCAAGCGTAATTACTTTCATTTTCGTTCCCTTTATCCTTTCTTCTGATCCTGACGATCAAATACAAATTCATGATAAATGCTTTCCATTTCGCGCATCACGCTCTGCGTGGTGTAGGCCGCCGACCGCTCTTTGGCAGCCAGCCCCATTTTTTGGCGCAGCGCGGGCTGTTCTGCCAACTGAAGCATGGCTTTGGCCGTTGCGTCAACGTCACCGATCGGCACTAAAAAACCGCTCACCCCGTCGGCAACCAGCTCGCTGTGGCCGCGGTTGCGGGTCGCCACCGCCGGTTTGGCGCAAATCATTCCCTCGATGAGGTTCACGCCCAGCCCCTCACGGCAGCTGACCGAAGCGACAAAATCGCTCACGCGCACGAACCGCTCCACATCGGTGCGGTAGCCGAGCAGCCGCACATGATCCTGCAAACCGAGGCTCTCGATCTGTTCCCGCAGCGCCTGCTCCGTGTCGCCGCTGCCGGCGCAGAGCAAATAAAACGAAGGACAGGCTTCGACCACCTGCGCCGCGGCGGCCACAAGCTGCTTTTGGTTTTTGTTGGCGTTGAGTTCACCCGTACACAGGCAGAGAACGTCGTCCGGCCCAAAGCCGAGCTCATCCCGCAGCGCCAGGCGCTCCTCCTCGCTGATCGGCGCAAACCGTTCCGCCTTGGCGCCCGCGCCGTGGATGCGGCGCACGCTGCGGCAGATCTTATGCTCGCGCGCGGTTTTTTCATCCTCGTCGCAAATGGTGATCAGGCAATCCGACCACAACCGCCCGAAGAGCTTTTCGACCGGGTAGATCAGCAGCCAGTTCAGCCTGGACGCGCCCTGATAAAAATGGAACCCGTGGGCGGTGTAGATCACCACCGTGCCGTTTTTGCGCGCCCTGCGCGCGGCAAGCCGCGTTAAGAACCCGCCCATGGGCGTGTTGCAGTGGATCACATCGTAATCGGTTTCGTCAATGAGCTGCTTGAGCTGACGATAGGCCGCGCGGTTGGAGGGATCGAGCGGAGAACGCGCAAACGGCAGGTCATACAACCGGTCGACCGCCGCCTCAAGCTGTTCACGCACCGGGCCGCCCATCGCGTCATGCGCCGCTGCATGCACCTCATAACCGTGCTCATGCAGCAAATCGATCAGCGGCAAATGAAAGCTGGTAAAGTGATGCATGACCGTCGCGGTCAAAAGCGCTTTTTTCATACCGTCACCTCGTCGCCGTTGCCCGTAAATTCTTCCATCGTGGCGCTGGATTCGCTGGAAATGCCCTCACGCTTCAAGACGTTGCCAACGGTTTTGAACACGATTTTCACATCGAGCGGCAGGCTTTCTTCTTCCACGTATTTCACGTCGTACTCAAATTTTTCATTCCAGCTGAGCAGGTTGCGCCCGTTGACCTGCGCCAAACCGGTCAGCCCGGGGCGCACATCGTGCCGGTGCGCCTGACGCTCGCTGTAAAGCGGCAGGTATTTGACGAGCAGCGGCCGGGGGCCGACAAAGCTCATATCGCCGCGCAGAATGTTGAACAGCTCCGGCAGTTCATCCAGCGACAGGTTCCGCAGCGTCCGGCCGAATTTGGTCAGACGGACTTCATCCGGTAAAAGCGCGCCGGTTTCATCACGCTCATCAGTCATGGTGCGGAATTTGCAAAGCGTAAAGATCCTGCCGCCGCGCCCCGGGCGCTTCTGTTTGAACAGAACCGGGCTGCCGAGCCGGACGCGAACCAGAACGGCGAGCACCGCCAGCGGAACACACAAAACCAGCAGGGCGATAAGAGAAATGCACACGTCAAGGATCCGTTTAAAAACCCGATCGTAGACTTTTTTCAAGCAATTCACTCCGCACTCACAGTAATTATAGTTATTATTATATAAGATCATTCGCGGTTTTTCAACCGTTTTCACAAAAATCCGTCAGGGCGGAAATATCTAATTTTTCATAGTTCTTTGCAAAGGCCAAAAGCTTTTGCGCCGCCGTTTTTGTGCCGCCGACGCGGCGGCTTTCAAAGTTGACGGGAATGACCGGATCGTGAACGCTCAACCGCGCCAGCAGCCAGCCGTCGCCGCTGCCCGCATCGGCATTGATGCGCACGCCCTCATAGGTGTTCGGCACGACCTGCCAGGCGTCATCCGCGGCGCAGGCGGCGCGCAGATCGTCCAAAAATGCCTGTCCGTAGGCCTTGAAATCATCGCACAGAATTTTGAAGCGGATCTCCTTTTCTTCCTTCGCTTCGGTCAGCGTGGCGAACAATTCTTCCAGATCCTTGCCCTGCTGCCTGAGCCTGACAAGCTGAATCACGATCCGGGCAGCCAGATACGCGCCGTCATCCAGATAATAATTCTCGCGAAATGCCGCGTGACCGGAGGTTTCAATGGCCAGCGGGCAGTTGACGCCACTGTTGTTCAGCTCGATCTGCTTGTCGATCACGTTTTTATAACCGCGCTTAAACGGCAGGATCACACCGCCGAGCGTGTGGTTGATAAAGTCGATCAGGCCGTCGGATACGATGCTGTCAGTCACGATGGTGCCGCCCGCATTGCCCTCGAGCGCGATCGCCGCCGCCAGCGCAACCAGACGGTTGCGGGCAATCTCGGTGCCGTTGCGGTCCACACAGGCGGCGCGGTCAACGTCGGTGTCAAAGATCAGGCCGAGGTCGGAACCGCTTGCCACGACCGCTTCGGAAAGCGCCGCCATGGCCTGCCTGTTTTCGGGGTTCGGAATATGGTTCGGGAACGTGCCGTCCGGCTCCAGATAACGGCTGCCGGAAACGTCGGCGCCCAGAGGCGCCAGCACCTCGGTGGCATAAAAGCCGCCCACGCCGTTGCCGGCGTCCACCGCGATCTTCATGCCCCTGAGCGGCTGCTCTTCGCCGGTGCCGCGCGTAATGATGCCGCGCAAAATCTCGGCGTAGCGTGGCATAAAAGCCACCTGCTCCACCGTGCCGGTTTTGGTCAGCGCCGCCTGCGGGCACGCCGCGTTTTGTAAAATCTGCTCCAATTGTCTGCCGTCCACGCCGCTGCCGCCGACGAAAAACTTCAGCCCGTTTTTATCCCACGGGTGGTGACTGGCCGTGAGCTGGATCGCAGCGCGGCAGCCAAGCTCCACCGTGGTCATAAACATGGCGGGCGTGGAAGAAAGGCCGCAATCCAACACCTGAACGCCCGCGTCGGTCAGCGCGCCGATCACCGCCGCCTTCAGCCGTTCGGCGGAAACGCGGCAATCGTGGCCGACCGCGACCTTCAACCCGGCGGCGCCGCCCAGATAATCAACAAACCCGAGCGTGATGGCGCGCACCGCCTCATCGGACAAAAACGGGATCGTCCCGTCGCTCTCGCCCACGGCAATGCCGCGCACATCCGTACCGCTTTTAAATTTCATCCAATCCGTCATAAGCTCCGCCTTTCCGCAGTTCAACTGCGTTTCGTGATACTTTCATTTTAACACGGCGGCGCGCAATGTCAAGGCAAAAAAACAACCCCCGCACACCGGAAGCGGTGCACGAGGGCACATGGAATGGGACTCACTGCACGAACGGGGTGAGGAGCTGGTTAACAAAGTCGACAAACATGGCCGTGTCCGCCAAATTGGCGATCACGTCGTAATATTGGGCAAACGGGCCGAGCACAACGCCCACAAGCCAGTCCATAACCTCCGCCATGCTGGCGGAACCGTGAAACCAGCCCGGGAAGCCGAGGGTGCGGAGGATAATGTTGATCAGATCGTACAGATCCTCCATGCCCAGATTGGTTACTGTGTCGGCAAACTGTTCGCCTGTTTCCATAAGACTTGTCATTTCATCCATTTTCGTTTACTCTCCTTTTTTGTTGTTGAGAAGAGTATAACATTGTTTGAACAAATTGTCAACAGTTTATGAATAAATAATGATTATTTTTTTAACAAAAAGGCCCCGCACGCAGCCGCGCACGGGGAACAGAGAAAAAGAAAGAATTATTTCACAAAGATGCCAATGAGGAAGTTCATGAGATGAACGAACGTTTCAGAATCGATGCTGGAAATCAGGAACTGATAGAAAGTGCCAAGCGGGCCAAACAGTTGGACGAGCCAGTCGGTCACCGCAGCGTTGCTGGCAAAACCAAGCCAATCTTCCCCGGTGTAACCCATCGAGCGAAGGACGAGAGTAACAAAATCATAAAGCCCAAAACCATTCTCCAGATTAAACCCGGAAGCAGCACCGACAAACTGACCGATCGTTACAAGTAAATCTTCCATGATAGTTCACTCCTTTCATAAGTTGTGGATATTATAGCATATTGTGAACAAATTGTCAATTGTTTTTGAAAAAGCTTTTTTGACAATCATTTGATAATTTACAAAATATTAGAAAATATTCCACAGATTCTATTTTTAATTTTGTAATAATTCTTATATATCGTAAAACGCCATTGGAGGGCTGACTATGAAACGCTTTTTTTCTTTCGTTCTGGCTTTTACCATGCTGCTCGGCGCGCTTTCCGTTCACGCCTATGCCGCAGACGAGAAAAAGCCGCTGAACAAGGATCCTTTTATTTTCGTGCACGGCCTGAACGGCTGGGGCAATGACGAGGGCATCAACGGCACGGTTCCCTATTGGGGCACCACGACCGGCGACCTGATGACCTATTTGAGCGATAAGGGCTATGAATGCTATGCCTGCTCCGTCGGCCCGATGAACAGCACATGGGACCGCGCCTGTGAACTGTATGCCGCGCTCACCGGCACCACGGTCGATTACGGCGAAGCACACGCCAAAGAACACAACCACAACCGTTACGGGCGCACCTACACCGAGGCGCTTGTGCCGGAATGGGGTCAGCAAACCGACGGCGGCATGAAAAAGATCCACCTCATCGGTCATTCCTTCGGCGGCATGACGGTTCGGATGCTGGCGCACCTGCTTCAGGCAGGCTCCGAAGCAGAGCGTGAAATGACCCCGGCGGAAAGCATTTCTCCCCTCTTCCAGGGCGGAAAGGGCGACTGGGTCAAGAGCGTCAACGCCGTCTGCGCCCCGCTCAACAGCTCATCCTTCTTTTATCCGGTCTACTATTTGCACATCTATGAGGTCGTCGTCTTCCTCTCGTTCCTCTATGCCACGTTCGCGGGCCGCTCCGACACGCTGAGCCAATATGTTGATTTCCATCTGGAGCAGTTCGGGTTGACCAACACCCCCGGCAACCATGACGCTATCCCGATCGGGCAGGCCTTAAAATGGATCTTCAAAAACCTGCCGTTCCGTTCCACCGACTATGCGCACGCCGATCTGCTGCCCGTTAACGCCAACAAACTCAATGAGATGATCGACATTACCCCTGACACCTACTATTTCTCTTACGCCTACTGCACCACAAGACCGGTGCCCGGCACCAAGCTGCAGATCCCGCGCCTGAAAACCAACCCGGTGATCGCCCTTGCCGCTTTGGCCATGGGCATTATGCCGACGTTTGTTGATCAGACGAATCATTACGCCGTTGACGTGAACGCCCGCGCGAACGACGGATTGGTCAGCCTGACCTCCGCCCAATACCCGTGGGATGAACCGCACACCGACTTCGACGCCGGCAACATCCAAAAAGGCGTCTGGAACGTAATGCCCGCGCGCGAGGGCGACCACGGCACCGCCATCGGCCTGCTGGCCGACGCGGACGAGACGCGTGCGCTCTATGACGAGATCGCCGAGCGCCTGATTTCACTGCCGGATTGAGGCAAAGAGCGCTCTGGCCTGAAAGCGGGCGCCGCCCGAAAGCGTCAGCCACGAAAAACTGAATTTTGCCAACCGAAAGCAGTTCTTGTCCAAGTGGGCGAGGCTGCTTTTTCGCTGCGCAAAGCTGTCCGGATCGATCAGCAGCGAAGCCGCCGTTTGCAGCGGTTCCCACGCCGCCAACAGAAAAAACAAAGCGGCGCCCCACAAAACCGCCAGACCGACCGCACCCCCGTAAAACACCGGCTTGCTCACGCCGCCGGCGGCCAACCGGACGCCCGCCGCCGTGAGCAGGGCAGGGAAAGCGCATAAAAGAAGGCTTCGGCCAAGCCAATGCGCGTGATAAAAAACGGCGATGCGCACGGCCAGCAGCACATCCCGCCGGGAAAAGGCGACGAGCTGCTCCGTCACCGAAGCGGCGCGCCGCCCGCGCAGCGCCTCCATCCAACGGTTTTTGAGCAGCCGTTCGCAGGCGGAAAGCAGCAGCGAAAGCGCATAAACCAGCGCGCTCCCGCAGGCCAGAAGCACCCAGCCCCCCGACCGGCGGAAAAGCGGCAGGTTCCACACCCAGCCGACCGCCAGCCCGCGGCGCAGCAGCTGCAGCAGCCGCTCAAACGCCGCCAGCCGACGCGCCAGCTTTTTTTGACCGAGCTGGCAAAGGCGGGCGTCCAGCCCGATTTTTTCTCGATTCATCCCCGATCACCGATGCTATTTTGCACGGGCGCAAAGGAAATATAAAGGGGTAAAAAAAGGAAAAGGCCCTCGCCTTACAGCAAGAGCCTTCATGAGACAGTTTACTGATTGATTAAGCTGCCTGCACCTTCAAAGAGTTGCTTAACGGTCGCGAGAACTTCGTCCCACTTAATGCTGGCAAATGCAGCCTTGAACGCATCAGAGAGAGATTTCATCGTGTCACTCTTGAGGAATTCAACCAGCTGATTAAAGATGCCGAACAATTGATCCATTTTTTCCACCCTTTCATTTTATTTTCTCCGGTCGGGAGACCGTAGATTGACAAACGGGTTAACCATTAGGCGCCGATGCTTGCAAAGAAATCTTTGATGAAGCTGATAACCGCAGCTGCCTGAAAGTCCTTAAAATAAAGGAGGATTTTTTCGACCATGAGCATAATCTGTTCCATTCCATTTCACCTCCTCAGATAATTTTTTTCCATTGTAACAGTAAAAAATAATAATGTCAAGCGTATTATCAAAAAAAATGCTTATCCGTTGCTTTTTTCGTATCGTTTCCGCTCAATAAATCGAATGCTCACGGCAAAGCTCATTCACGCGTTCCCGGATCCGGTCGGCTTTGTTTTCAAAATCGGTCGCCGCCCAGTAGATCAGCTCCGCCACAACGGCCATATTTTCTTCGGTAAACCCGCGTGAAGTCACCGCCGCCGTGCCGATGCGCACGCCGCTGGTCACAGAAACCTTTTCGGGGTCGTTGGGAATGGCGTTTTTGTTGACCGTGATATAGACCTCATCCAGCCGTTTTTCCATTTCCCGGCCGGTCAGCCCGAACGGGCGGAGATCGACAAGCATCAGGTGATTATCCGTGCCGCCCGAGACCAAATCGAAGCCGCGCTTGAGCAATTCGACCGAGAGCGCACGGCTGTTTTTGACGATCTGTTCCTGATACGCCTTGAATTCGGGCCTGAGCGCCTCACCGAAACAGACGGCCTTGGCGGCGATGACGTGCATGAGCGGGCCGCCCTGATTGCCGGGGAATACGGCGCGGTCGATCGCTTTGGCAAAGGGTTCCTTGCAAAGGATCATGCCGCCGCGCGGGCCGCGCAGCGTTTTGTGGGTGGTGGTGGTCACAATATCGGCGTGAGGCAGCGGAGACGGATGCTGACCCGCAGCAACCAGACCGGCAATGTGCGCCATATCGACCAGAAACAGTGCGCCGACCGAACGGGCAATGTGACCGATGCGGCTGAAATCAATGATGCGCGGATAAGCCGAGGCGCCCGCCACGATCATCTTCGGCCGATGCTCCTTTGCCAGACGCTCCAATTCGTCGTAATCCAAAAACCCGTCCGGCGTAACGCCGTAGGGCACAAAGTGATACAGCCTGCCGCTGGCGTTGACCGAAGAGCCGTGGGTCAGGTGACCGCCGCAGTCAAGGCTCATGCCCAGCACCGTATCGCCCGGTTCGAGCACGGCGGAATACGCGGCCAGATTGGCCTGTGAACCGGAATGCGGCTGCACGTTGACGTGCTGCGCCCCGAACAGCTCTTTGGCGCGGTCGATGGCGATGCGTTCAACAATGTCAACGTCTTCACACCCGCCGTAATAACGCTTACCCGGATACCCCTCGGCATATTTGTTGGTCAGCACGCTGCCCATGGCGGCAATAACCGCCGGGGAAACGATGTTTTCAGAGGCGATCAGTTCAATGTTTCTGCGCTGACGGTCCAATTCGAGCTGCATGGCGTCCGCCACGGCCGCGTCTGTTTCTCGGATCAGACCGATCGAATCCAATAATTCCATTTTATCCACTCCACTCCTTAAATATCAAGGTTCTGAACGTATTTTGCGTTCTTTTCAATGAATTCACGCCGCGGCTCGACCTTGTCGCCCATCAGAATGGAAAACGTGCGGTCCGCCTCCATGGCGTCCTCCAGCGTCACGCGCAGCATGGTGCGGTTTGCGGGATCCATGGTCGTTTCGCGCAGCTGGATGGGATCCATCTCACCCAGACCCTTGTAGCGCTGAACGGCGCAGTTGCCGCCCATTTCGGCGATGTAACGGTCGCGCTCCTCATCGGAAAAAGCGTATTCCGTGCGCTTGCCCTTGCTGATGCGGAACAGCGGCGGCTGCGCAATGTAGATGTAGCCGTTGTCGATAAGCGGGCGCATATAGCGGAAGAAGAAGGTCAGCAGCAGCGTGCAGATATGCGCGCCGTCCACGTCGGCATCCGCCATGATGATAATTTTATGATAACGCAGCTTGGTAATGTCAAAATCTTCATCAATGCCCGTGCCCAGCGCAATGACGACCGGGGTCAGCTTTTCGTTGCCGATGACCTTGTCGACCCGCGCTTTTTCTACGTTGAGCATCTTGCCCCAGAGCGGCAGGATCGCCTGATAGTTTTTATCGCGCCCCTCTTTGGCAGAGCCGCCGGCGGAATCACCCTCGACGATGTACAGCTCGGTGTTTTCGGGGTTGCGGTCGGTGCAGTCCGCCAATTTGCCGGGCAGCGCGCTGGTGTTGGAAAGCGCCGATTTGCGCACGCTCTCGCGCGCCTTGCGCGCCGCTTCACGGGCGCGGGAAGCATCGAACGCCTTGTTCAGCAGCGTTTTGGCAACCGCCGGGTTCTCTTCAAAATAGGTCATCAGTTTGTCGTAAACGGTGGCCGCCACAAGCTTGGTCATTTCGGTGTTGCCGAGCTTGGCCTTGGTCTGCCCCTCAAACTGCGCGTCGGTGAGCTTGACGCTGATGACCGCGACGATGCCCTCGCGCACATCGTCGCCGGAAAGGTTTTTGTCGTTGTCCTTCATAATGCCGTGCTTGCGGCCGTATTCGTTGAACACGCGCGTGAGCGCGGTTTTGAACCCCGTTTCATGCGTGCCGCCGTCAACGGTGTTCACGTTGTTGGCAAAGCTCAAAAGCGTTTCGTTGTAGCCGTCGTTATACATCAGCGCGATCTCGGCGCTCTTATCGTCGGTCACGGCGGAAAAATGAATGGGCGTGCTGTGAACGGGCGTCAGGCCATGGCTCTCGTTGATGTATTCGACAAACGAGCTCAGACCGCCCTCATAGCAGAACACCTGCTCGACCACATTGTCGGGGTCGGTGCTGTCGGTCAGGGATATGGAAAGGCCGGCGTTGAGGAAAGCGGATTCGCGCAGGCGGCGTTCGAGCACCTCGCGGTCAAACTCCGTGGTCTCGGTGAAAATCTCGGCGTCGGGCTTGAAGCGGATAAACGTGCCCGTTGTTTCGCTCGTGCCGACTTCTTCCAGCTCGCTGACGATATTGCCGCGCTCAAACCGCTGGCGGTAGACCTTGCCGTTGCGCGAAACCTCGACCACGAGCCATTCGGACAGCGCGTTCACCACCGAGGAACCCACGCCGTGAAGACCGCCGGAGACCTTGTAGCCGCTGCCGCCGAATTTGCCGCCGGCATGGAGCACCGTCAAAACGACCGTTACGGCAGGCAGATCCATTTTTTCGTTGATGTCCACGGGAATGCCGCGGCCGTTATCACGCACGCTGATGATATTGTCCGGCTCCATCTCCACCTCAATATGGGTGCAGAAGCCCGCCAGCGCCTCGTCGATGGAGTTATCGACGATCTCATAAACCAAATGGTGCAGCCCCCTCGGGCCGGTCGAACCGATATACATCCCGGGGCGCATGCGAACCGCCTCAAGGCCTTCGAGCACCTGAATCTGACCGGCGCCGTATTCGTCTGAAACGGCCGTATCCATCATTTCGACGTCTTCATTCAGGATCTCTTCAACAAAGCCGTCGGTGTTGTTTGTCACCTGCTTATCCATGGATCAGGCTCCTCCTTCTTTTCGGACAGCGCCGCGCAAACGGCGCACGCCTTGCTTGAATCTTATTGGCTCAGCGCCGCAGCTCAATCACGCGGCGCCGCTTTGAAGCCGCCGAGCCCCAGCCGGCTGCGCTTGAGCAGCGTTGCGGGAGAGATCGGCGAAACATACACGGTCGTGCCGCCCGCCTCATTGCGGCAGACGACAAAGGATTTGGGCAGCTCGCTGCTGACAGTCACCACCCGGTGGTTTTTGGTCGCTTTGCTCAGGTAATCACGGGTTGCTTTGGAAACGGTCGTCGTCTCCAGATCAAAAATGCCGAGAATGTTCTCAAGCGTTATCACCGTATCCTGCCCCAGGTGCAGATACATGGTCCTGTTCCCTTCTTTTTTCAAGCTTTCTCACGCGCAGTTCGGCAAAAAAGCGTGAGAGAATATCGGCGCATTCCGCCTGCATAAAGCCGCCCTGAACAAGGGGCTTGCTGTTGTAGGGGTAATCGCACAAATTGAGGATGCTGCCCAGCGAGCCGGCTTTGGCGTCATAGGCGCCGAACACCACCTTTTTGATGCGGGAGTTGATGATCGCCCCCGCGCACATCGGGCACGGCTCCAGCGTGACGTACAGTTCACAATCGGACAACCGCCAGGAGCCGATGCGGCGGCAGGCCTCGTCGATGGCGTCAAGCTCCGCATGGGCAAGGGCGTTGCGCGAAGTCTCGCGGCGGTTGAAGCCTTCCCCGACGATCCGGCCGTCATACACCACAACGGCGCCGACCGGCACTTCATCGAGCCGGTAAGCTTCGTTGGCCAGCGCAAGCGCGCGGTTCATATAATCTTGCGGGGTCATGCCGTCTTCCCTCTCATTTCCGATCATTTGAGGTTTAATACAAAAATCGTCACAACAAACATCGCAATGGAGATCAGCATGGGAACGGACAGGAAAAAGCTCTTAAACCGTTTTCCCTTCATCAGATCTTTCAGGCGGCTCTTTTGGAAGTGGATCGAGCGCGACATAATAAGGAACACGATCGACCCCACCCCGAAGAACAGACCGCCGTAAACCACAATGCTGCTCAGCAGGTTTGCCGCGTGCGGGGCGATCGAATCCAGATCGGTGACCACCACGGCATAGAAGTTGTTGAGGAAATGGACGATCACCCCCGGCCAGAGGCTGCCGGTGAACACCGCAGTATAGCCGAGCGCCAGACCGACCAAAAAAGCAAACGCAAAACCGGTCACCGTACCGTGCGCCAAAGCGAAAAGGAAGGCGGAGGAAAACACGGCAAAGTGTTCGCCATAGCGGCGAAGCGGCTGCATGATCACCCCGCGGAACACGAATTCCTCCGTCAGCGCCGGCATCGCCGCCGTGCTCAGCACATTGAGCGCAAACGACAGCGCGTCGGCAGACAGCCGGGGGGTGGTGTCAGTCTCGACCAGACCGGCCGATTGGATCAGCTCCGAAATGAAGCCGGCGACGTAGTTGGAAACCATGCAAACGCCGAACGCGCCCAGCAAAACCAGCACGGCGATCCGTTTGTTTTTGGGCGCGGAAAGCGGAAGAACCTCGATATAGCTCGGCGAGCCCCGCCGCAGGCTGAACACAAGGAACGGCACGAACAGGGAAAGAAGGCTGAAATACACCGCGTTCACCGCATGAAAAAAAGCGACGTTGTTTTGATAAAGGGTGAGGCCGCTGGAGACCATCAGAAAAAGCGTGAACACATACTGCAGCGCAAAATAGACGATAATGCACAGCCCCACGCCGTTGGCGTGCCGCCGCAGCAGGGCGGATTCCGCCTCCCGCTGCGCGTAATAGTCGTATGAATACGGCGCTGCGGGGGAAGGCTGCCACCGGCCGCCGTTATAATCATTCTGCATCGATCCGCTCCGCCTTTCATTACAAATAAATACTGAAATAATACTTATAATATTTAGGTTATAGTACCACAAAACTTTGAGAAAATCAAGGAAAAGAACACAAAATATTCTCCGATCCGCCCCTGATTCGCGTTTTCGTGCAATGTTGACAAAATTCGCACTTGACGGAGAAAAAAAACGGTGATACAGTATTTTTGTGAAGCAGGATGGTTTCGCCCGCCGCGCAGGGCACAGCGAAAATCCCGCCCGTAATTTGGAAAGCAGGGTTTGATCACGATGCAACTGAAATTCAACGAAAACGGCAAATTCACCGTTTTGCAGGTGGCCGACGCGCAGGATCTGACGTTTCCGCGCACGGCGATGCTCGATATGCTCGAGGCCGCGTATGACAAAATCAAACCCGATCTGATCGTGTTCACGGGCGACAACATTCTGGGCAACCATCTGCTCGATAAACGCTTCGGCACCAAAAAGATCGGTCAGGGCAAAGAGCTGACGGCAAAGCAGATGAGAAAGGCGCTGGCGGTCATTCTTGACCCGCCGGAACGCAGAGGCATCCCCTTTGCCATGACCTTCGGCAACCACGACGACATGAACCTGCTGACCAAGCAGGAGCAGCTGACGCTCTACCGGGCGTATTCTCAGTTTGTCTGTTCCGACGAACAGGCGCCGGTTGGCAACTACTCGGTGCCGATCTACGCCGCCGACGGAAAGAC
>CADBPL010000194.1 GCA_902796535.1 Oscillospiraceae bacterium | reverse complement strand
TGGCCGACGTGAAATACGCGCAGGCGTGGGGCGGCGTGATCAAGCTCATCGGCCGCGCCACCCGTTATGGCGACGGCAGGATCAGCGCCATGGTCACCCCCGCGTTCATCCAGTCCCACAGCCAGCTGGCCGGGGTCGATGATGTGTTCAACGCCATTTTAGTGCGGGGCGACGCGATTGGCGACGTGGTGTTTTACGGCCGGGGCGCGGGCAAGCTGCCCACCGCCAGCGCCGTTGTGGCCGATGTGATCGATTGCGCCAAGCACACCCAGCGCCGCAAGCATTTCGGGTGGGAAAACTGCATTCCCAACTACGTGGTCAGCTACCGCGACATCAAATGTCAGTTCTTTGTCCGCGCCGTTCAGTGCGACGCCGAAAAGGCCTGGGCGGCGGCGCAGCAGCATTTCGGCACGGCGCAGCGCCTGACCTATGACGGCGCCCCGCAGGATGAGCTTGGCTTCATCACGCCGATGATGACGCAGCGTGAATTTGACGAAAAAGCGGCCGTTTCCGGCCTGACCGTCGGCAGCGTGATCCGTGTCACGGATTATTGATTTGCCGAATAGACTGAACCACAGGTACAGGAGGTAATAAATTATGGCACTTATTGTACAGAAATTCGGCGGCAGCTCCGTGGCCAATGCGGAGCGTGTGCGCAACGTGGCGTCCATCATCACCGACACCTACAAGCAGGGCAACGACGTGGTGGCCGTTGTTTCGGCGCAGGGCGACACCACCGATGATCTGATCGAAAAAGCCGCGGAGATCAATCCGAAGGCGTCCAAGCGCGAAATGGATTCGCTGCTCAGCGCGGGCGAACAGATGTCCAGCGCGCTGCTTGCCATGGCCATTGAGGCCATGGGTTACCCCGTGATTTCGCTGCTTGGCTGGCAGGCGGGCTTTCGCACCGACCGGCACTACGGCTCGGCGCGCATCAAAGCCATCCAGCCCGAACGGCTCAAAGCGGAGATCGACAAGAAAAAGATCGTTATCGTCGCGGGCTTTCAGGGGCTGAACAGCTTTGACGACATCACCACGCTCGGCCGCGGCGGGTCCGACACCAGCGCCGTCGCCATCGCCGCCGCGCTCCATGCCGACCGCTGCCAGATCTTCACCGACGTGGAAGGCGTTTACACCGCCGACCCCCGCAAGGTGGAGGGCGCGAAAAAGCTCAAGGAAATTACTTACGATGAAATGCTCGAATTGGCCACGCTCGGCGCGCAGGTGCTCAACAACCGCTCCGTGGAAATGGCTAAAAAATATAACGTAGAGGTGGAAGTGCTTTCCAGCCTGAAACGGGTTCCCGGCACAATTGTTAAGGAGGCAGCAAAAATGGAAAAAATGTTAGTCAGAGGCGTTACGAAAGATACCGACGTTGCCCGCATCTCGATCATCGGCGTGCCCGATATCCCCGGCATCGCCTTCAAAATTTTCTCAAAATTAGCCGCGATGAACATGAATGTGGACATCATTCTGCAATCCGTCGGCAGAAACAACACCAAGGATATTATCTTCACCGTCAGCAAATCCAACGGCGAAGCCGCCGTGACCGCGCTGAAGGAATCCATCGACTGCCTGGAGGGGCTTGATATTCTGTGCGATACCAACGTCGCCAAGGTTTCCGTGGTCGGCGCCGGCATGGAAACGCACCCCGGTACCGCCTCCAAAATGTTTGAGGCGCTGTTTGAAAACGACATCAACATTCAGATGATCTCCACGAGCGAGATCAAGATTTCCGTTCTGATCGACCTGGAAAGCGCGGACCGCGCCGTTTCCGCCGTTCACAAGGCGTTTTTCCCGGTGGATTGACGGGAGCCTCCGATCCGCCGCGCATGAACCGGCGGTTGCCTTAAATTGATTTAGAAAGAATGTTTGCGGCTGAACCCAATGCGGCCGCAGATAGGGTGATAAAATAATGGGTTTTGATGAACAATCGGTTGCCAACCAAAAAATCATAGATGTGGAACTCAGCGGCAAGATGCGCAAATCCTTTTTGGATTATTCCATGTCGGTCATCACGGCTCGTGCGCTGCCCGACGTGCGTGACGGGCTCAAGCCGGTTCACAGAAGAATACTCTACACCATGTACGAGAAATCGCTCTATCCGAACGAGCCATACCGCAAATGCGCCGACACGGTCGGTCAGGTGCTGGGCAGCTATCACCCGCACGGCGACGCTTCCGTTTACGACGCGATGGTTCGCCTGGCGCAGAGCTTTTCCATGCGCTATACGCTCGTGGACGGCCACGGCAACTTCGGCTCGATCGACGGCGATCCGCCGGCTGCCTACCGTTACACCGAGTCGCGCATGAGCAAGGTCTCCATGGAAATGCTGGCCGATATCGACAAGGATACTGTGGATTTTGTGCCCAACTATGACGACCGCCTCAAGGAGCCTGTCGTGCTGCCGTCCCGCATTCCGAACCTGCTCATCAACGGCTCGACCGGCATTGCGGTGGGTATGGCGACCAATATCCCGCCGCACAACCTGCGCGAAGTGATCGACGGCATGTGCTTCCTCATCGATAACCCCGGCGCGGAGCTGGCTGAACTGATGGAACACATCAAAGGCCCCGATTTTCCGACTGCGGGCGTGATCATGGGCCGTTCCGGCATCCGCGCCGCTTACGCGACCGGCCGCGGCCGCATCGTGGTGCGCGCCAAGACCGAGATCAAAGAGGATAAGCCCGGCCGTTTCTCCATCAATATCACCGAGATCCCCTACATGGTCAACAAGGCAAGGCTCATTGAAAGCATTGCCGATCTGGTAAAAGATAAACGTGTGGAAGGCATTTCCGACATCAACGATTATTCGGCGATCGAGGGTATGCACATCGTCATCGAACTCAAGCGCGACGCAAACCCGCAGGTGGTGCTCAACCAGCTGTTCAATTACACCCAGCTGCAGTCCTCCTTCGGCGTGATCATGCTTGCATTGGTCGACGGGGTGCCCCGCATTCTGTCGCTCAAGGAAATGCTGGAGCAATACATTGCCTTCCAGTGTGAGGTCATTACCCGCCGCACACAGTATAATCTGCGCAAGGCGCAGGAACGGGCGCATATTTTAGAGGGCTATATCCTTGCGCTCGATTACATCGACGAAGTGATCAGCATTCTCCGTTCCTCTCCCGATCAGGCCACCGGTAAACAGCGCCTGATGGAACGCTTTGGCTTTGATGAAATTCAGGCGCAGAAGATCGTTGAAATGCGCTTGGGCCAGTTGACGGGGATGGAGCGCCAGAAGCTGCTTGACGAAATGGCGCAGCTCAAGGCGAAAATTGCCGAATACACCGAGATCCTCGGCAGCGAAGCGCGCGTGAAGCAGATCGTTAAGGACGAAGCGAAGGTTCTGGCCGACAAATACGGCGACGACCGCCGCACGGAGATCTGCAACGTCAGCGGCGAGGTGGATATTGAAGACCTGATCCCCGAAGAGGAATGTGTTTTCACCCTCACTGAGCGCGGCTATCTCAAGCGTATGCCGACCGATACCTACCGTTCCCAGCGGCGGGGCGGCCGCGGCATCATGGGCATGACGCGCCGCGAGGAGGACACGGTCAAAACCATGTTCACCTGCTCTTCACACGACTATATCATGTTCTTCACCAATTACGGGCGGGCTTACAAGCTCAAGGGCTACGAAATTCCCGAAAGCTCCCGCACGGGCAAGGGTGTGAACGCGGTCAACATTCTGCCGCTTGGCGCGGAAGAAAAAATTTCCGCCATGCTCCGCGTGCCGGCGCAGGCAAACGGCGAATATCTCTGCATGGTCACCCGCAACGGCATTATCAAACGCACGTTGCTTGACGCATATAAAAACATCCGCAAAAACGGCGTGATCGCCATCACGCTCGATGAGGACGACGCCCTGGCCTGGGTGAAGCTCACCAACGGGGAGGATGATCTGCTCGTCGGTACGCGCAAGGGTATGTCGATCATGTTCCGTGAAACCGACGCCAGAGCCATCGGCCGCACCGCGCGCGGCGTGAAGGCCATCGAACTGCGCGAGGGCGACGAGGTTGTCGGCTTCGACGTGCTCAAGGAGGATTCCGTTGTGCTCACGGTCACCGAAACCGGTTACGGCCGCCGCAGCACCAAGGCGGAATACCGGATGCAGTCCCGCGGCGGCAAGGGCGTGATCAACTACAAAACCGAAAAATACGGCGACGTGGCGGCGCTCATCACGGTCGAGGACGAAGACGATATCATCCTCATTTCCTCCGGCGGGATCATCATCCGTATGCCGGCAGATACCATCAGCACCTTCTCCCGCACCTCCAAGGGCGTTCGCATCATGCGCGTAACGGAGGGGGACAAGCTGGTCACCGTGACCACGGCGGAACGTGAAAACGAGGATGTGACGGAAAAAACGGAGACTGAACCGAACGAAGAAGCGGCTCAGGCGCCGTCAACGGAAACCGGGGAAGAACAGACGTAACGCGGCGGCTTTTCGGCCAACGGTTACCAACGGATGAGAGAGAAAGAGATATTGGGTATGAATGAGAACAATCAGAACAATCGGGAATATGAAGATGTTTATTCCTCTTCCACGCAGGAATCCCAATCCTACCGGCGCGGTCACAAGCCGGTGGAGCAGATGGAGGTTGTTTACCCCAACAAGTTTTTGGAGTTTATGGGCAAAAACAACAAGAGGAACACGAAAATCATTTTCGCGGCCATTCTGGTCTTTATCGTGCTGTTTATCGCCTTCCTGATCGGCACCTTCATCAACGAAAAGCTTGACGTGATCCACGACAGCGGTGAGGTTTTCACCGGTATGGAAGAAGAAGAGGAAGAATTCAGCGAGGATTTCAACGAGGAAGAATTCCAGGCCATGCATGAGGTGTCGAGCGCCGCATCGCTGGATGATCTGCTGAAAAAGTGGCACAACAACGGCGGCGAGCTGATGAAGCAAAAATACATCATCAACGTGCTTCTCGTCGGCATCGACGGCAAGAACGGCGTGACCAAAGGCGGCAACTCCGACTCGCTGATTCTGGTTTCGGTCAACAAAAAGACCGAAAAGATCACGCTGGTGTCCTTCATGCGCGACAGCCGCACCTACTTCACCGTGAACGGTAGAGACTACTGGCACAAGGTCAACGCCGCTTACGCCCGCGGCGGCGCCAAAGCCACGGTCCAGACCATTGAAAACGATTATAAGGTCGACATCGATTATTACGTTGCCGTCGACTTCAGCACCTTCCCCAAGGTGATCAACGCGCTGGGCGGCATCACGGTCGACGTGCAGGAATATGAGATGAAATACATCAACCGCACCACGCACGCGATCAAAAAGATCCCGAATTACGGTCTGGTCAAGCTGGACGGCGCGCAGGCGCTGGTTTACAGCCGCATCCGCCACAGCGATGCGGACAGCGACGTTTCCAGAACGCGCCGTCAGCGCACTGTGATCGAGGCTTTGATCAAGAGTGCGAAGGGCGCGAGCAAAGGGCAGCTGCTCAACGCGGTCGATAAGCTTCTGCCTTATCTGGGCACCGATTGCCCCAAGAGCAAGATCGTCACCTACGCCGCGCAGGCTCTTGCGCAGGGTTGGATGGATTACGAGGTCGTCAACATCACCATGCCTGACGTTGATTGCCGCCGGGACGCCATGATCGACGGCCAGTCCCTTTGGGTGGTGGATTATCCGCTTGCCGCGCAGAAGGTGCAGCAGGCGCTTTACGACACCACGAACATTGAGCTTGACGCCGGCCGCATTACGGCGCTGTATTATGTGCGCAACAGCGGCAGCCGCGCGGGCGCGACCCGGTCGAGCACGACCAAATCGAGCTACAACTACGTAACGACCACCAGAGATTATACCGTTGTGACGGAACAAGCGGAAACGACGGAACGCAGGGGCAGCAGTATTCTGAATCGGCTGACGACGGCGCCGTCCGACGACGAAGGCGGCGAGGATGAATACGAAGAAGCCGTGACCCAGAAGACCACCAGGGTGCTGACCACGAAGGAAGCGACCACAAAGGAAGCGACCACGAAGGTGCAAACCACCAGGGAGCAGGTCACGCAGGCGCCGGAAGAAACGCCGGAGGAGCCGCAGGAACAGGAAGATTAAAGAAATGGGGGAGGAACGAAGCGCTTCGTTTCCTCCCTTTTTGTCATGGTAAAAACGCTGTTCGGTTCAGCGTTTGGGAAAGGGAGCAAAGACTATGAGCAGATTTTTGGAGGATCTCAGAGAATTTTGTCTGCAACAGGGCTACTGCGTTTATTCGATCGGCGAGGTCAAGGACGGAGGCGACGCGGAAGAGATCACCGTTGTGCCGGGCAACGCCTGCCAGAACGGGTATTCGCTGGCCAAGCTCTTCACCGTGACCGCTATTGGCCTGCTGTTTGACCGCGGCAAACTCTCGCCGCAGGATCGTGCCGTCGACCTGCTGGGCAGCGCCTGCCCGCGGTTTTCCGAGCCCCGCTGGGAGCAGGTGACCGTGCATCATCTGCTCACGCACACGGCCGGCCTGCCGGGCGGCTGCCTGGATATCGACGTGATGGACAGCAACACGTTCGGCGAGGATTATCTGCAATATTTGTTCTCGCTCCCGTTTATTGCCGACCCCGGCGAACAGGAGGCGTATTCCGACGGCGCGTTCTATCTGCTCAGCTGTCTGGCGGAGCAGGCTGCGGGCAAACGTCTGCTCGATTTTTTGTGGCAGGAGCTTTTCTTCCCGCTCGGCGTGCGCGAGGCGGCGTGGAGCTGCTGCCCCAAGGGGCACAACATGGGCGCCACGGGGCTGTATATGCGCAGCGACGACACGGCCAAGCTCGGTGAACTCTACCGCACCGGCGGCGTGTATCAGGGCACGCGCTACCTGTCGGAGGAATGGGTGGCGCTGGCAAAAGCCGCGCCGTATGAACTGCACCCGACCGGCATTGGCCGCACCTACGGCAAGGGCGGTATGTGCGGGCAGAAGCTGTTTATTGACCCGGATAAAAACCGTGTGGTCGCGTTCCATGGCTATGTGAACGTGGAGCCGGACGAGATCATTCGCTTTGAACATAACTACACAGAGTGAACCGAAAAAAGGGAGAACTGCCGTGAGTAAAAAAATCATTGTGGCGGGCGCCGGTCACGGCGGTCTGGTCGCCGCCGCGCTGCTGAGCCGGGACGGCTTTGACGTGACCGTTTATGAAAAGCAAAAGCGCGAGGAGATGGGCTACGATTGGAACGACTGCATGAACCCTTCGGTTTTTGACCGGCTGCAGATTCCGCGCCCGAGCGACGAAGAGCTGCTCCCGTTCAGCGGCATGAACTACCTCAGCCCTGACTGCACGCGCATCGTGTTTGACCGCCGGAGCCAAAAATCCAGCTTCCTCGGGGAGCGCAAGGCGATCCTCAAACGCCTGATCGGCTTTGCCGAAGAAAACGGCGCCAAGCTTTGCTTTGGCGTCACGGTTGGCGCGGCGGTCGTGGAGCAGGAGCGTGTTGTCGGGCTGGAAACCGACGCGGGGCGGTTCGACTGCGATCTGCTCATCGACGCGTGCGGCATGGATTCGCCCGTGCGGCAGAGTCTGCCGGAATCGTTCGGCATTTTGCAGCGCATCCCCGAAGCGCAAACGCTTTACACCTTCCGCGCGTTTTATGAGCGCACCAACCGCAGCAAAGCGTTCCCGACCTTCACCTGCTGCTTTTTTCACAACGGCAGCAACACGCTGGACTGGATGATTACCGAAACGGATTATGTTGACGTGCTGATCGCTTCGTTCGGCAGCCTCAGCGATGAGGTCGTTCAAAGCAGCGTGGCCGATTTTCGCCGGCTTCACGGCGGCTTCGGTGAAACAATCGTGCGCGGCGGCCAGCGGAGCAAAATCCCCGTGCGCCGCACGCTTCCGATTTTTGTGGCGGACGGTTACGCCGCCGTGGGCGACAGCGCCGCCATGCTGGAACCGCTGAGCGGCTCGGGCATTACGGTGAGCGTGGAGGCGGGCACCTATCTGGCGCAGGTTGCCGCCGGGTCGCAGCACAACTTTTCCAAGGCGGACCTGTGGGAATTTGAAGCGCTCTATTTTGACAGATGGCTGCGCATGATTCTGCGCGATGACGCCACACGCCTGCTCATGCAGAGCATGAATTACCGGCAGCTCAATGATATGTTCCTCAAAAAGGTCATCACCGCCAAGGAGCTTTGCGGCGATGAAACGCCGCCGCACGACCGGCGCAACAAGGCGCTGGGCGTTATGACCACACCGGGCGTTGTGCCCGGCCTGCTGCATTACACGGCCCGCTTAAAGCGCGTGGATAAGCTGCGCGAACGGTTCCCGCGTGAATATGAGGAAGAAAAGGTTCGCCGCTGGGCGAAGGAATACGATCGCTTTTGATCTGCTCAAAAAACCCGACGAAAGGAAAGGCGCGCCCGCGCCGACAGCCGCTTATGGAACGCTACAAAGGCTTTGCCTGCCACCCGACGGTTTGCCCCGTCGGGAACGATTACCATATTATTGTTCCGACCAATTTTGAAATGGCGCTGTCCGTGCTTGTTGACGGCGAAGAATATTTCAACCATTCCAACGGCATCGTGCTCACCTCCTGCCCGATCCAGCAGATCACCGTGCCGGCGGCCAGACTCGACGCCGCCCGGGAATATACGCTGCGCGTGCGCAGGGTGATCAAGCGTATGCCCTACGGCACGCTGACCGGGCGGCCGGTCAAAATCACGTATCCGTTCCGTCCGATCGAAAAAACAGAGGGGATCCGCCTGTATCAGATCGCGGATTCACACGGCATTGTCGAGGAAAGCGTCGCCGCCGCCAAACGGTTCGGCGAGCCGCTCGATCTGCTCGTTCTCAACGGGGATATTGCCGACAGCTCCGAGAATATTGAGCGCATCACCACCACTTACAAAATCGCCTCCGCCGTTACGGGCGGGGAGATCCCCTGCGTGATCTCGCGCGGCAACCACGATCTGCGCGGCGCGGCCGCCGAGCATCTGGCGGAATATATGCCCAACCAAAACGGGCGCAGCTATTATTCGTTCCGCGTCGGCTGCCTTTGGGGGCTGCTGGTGGATTGCGGCGAGGATAAGCCCGACGACCACCGGGAATACGGCCACATGGTGTGCTGCCATGCGTTTCGGCGCGAGGAATCCGCTTATATCAGGCAGGTCATTGCCCAAAAGCAAAACGAATATGAGGCTGAGGGCGTCAAATACCGGCTGGTGATTTCTCATGCCCCCTTCGCCTGGACGGATCATCCGCCGTTCGACATTGAGCAGGAGCTTTTTGCCGAGTGGTGCCGCCTGCTCAAGGCCGAGGTGAAGCCGCACCTGATGCTCTGCGGGCACATCCACAACCAGATCATCAGCCCCGTCGGCGGTGAGCTTGACCACAAGGGGCAGCCCTGCCCGGTGCTCGTCGGCACCAAGGTCGACCGCCGCGCCAGGCCGCCCTATTACGCGGGCATGGGGCTTACGCTGCAAAGAGACAGCGCCGAGGTGGTGTTCAACACAAAGGATGAGATCAGGCTGACGCAGACCGTTCCGTATTCGGCGGAATGAAAAAGCGCAAGGAAACTATTGATTTTGTGGGTAAGATGTGTTAAAATACTCTTCAGATTATTGTGATTTTTGTACAGTTTTATTTTGATGGAGGGAATGCGTATGGCAAACTGTCCCAAATGTAACGCGAAGCTGAAGCTCACCGACTGGCGGCCGGAGTGCCCGCATTGCGGCGTCAATATGGTCTATTACGGCATGGAAGACCGCTTGCTGGCCGACGCGGAAAAAGCCGAGGCGGAGCATGCCCGGTTCCAAAAAAAGATCGACCGCATGAAGGCCTCCCTTGTGGGCGGCCCGCTGCAAATCGCGCGCATCGTTTTTGCTTTTTTGCCCATCGCCGGGCTGTTCTTAACGCTGGCAAGGTTTAACCTGTCTCAAGCGCCCTACATCGCGGCCAAAACGGTCAACGCCAACATTTTGACCATTGTGAACCTGCTTTCCAATTCCGATCTCGGCGCGCTGGCGGGCACCTTCTCCTCCGGCGTGTTCGGCCGCCCGATGCTGCTCTTCGCCGTGTCCATCGTGCTGCTGCTGTTGGCGGTCGCGCTCGGTGTGTTCGGGTTCTTCCGCCTGCTCTGCTCGGCGCAGAAAAAATCCTGCGTCAAAAACATCGTGATTTCCGCCGTTCAGCTGTTGCTCATCGCGGCAGGCTGCGTGGTGTTCAACAAGTTTGCTTCCGGCATTGCGGCGGTTTTTCCGGCCTACATCAGCGCCTCCCTCGGCGTTGGCGTGTTCGTGTTCGCCGCGCTTCATCTGCCGTCGATCATCGCCAATAATATCTTTGCGTTAAAGCCCATGGAGGTCAAGTATAAGGAACTGCCCGATTATTCGGCGGAGGACGCCGCCATGGAAGCCGCCAACGAAGCGGCCCGCGAAGAAGCCGAAGCGAAGGCGGAAGCCAACGCGTAACTCAATCGTATGACCCGGCCTGCGAAAGTCAAACGCTTTCGCGGGCCTTTTTGCTTTTCAAATGCGAAACGGCGGGGAACCTGCTGCCAGGTCTCCCGCCGTGTTTTGTTATGGCGTTTTTTAATCGTGCCGGTCACAAAGGTAGGCTTTGCAGACACAGTCGTCCCCCTTGTCGGTGGAAAACGACGCGAAGAGCCGCACGGTTTTGCCCGCCGCTTCAGGCGGCAGACGGAAAAAGAACGTGTTGTTCCGCTTTTCGTTGCACACCATGTGTTCCCATACGTTGGCCTTGAAGGTGGGGGCGCGGTCGTCAAACCCGCAGAGCCTGCCGTCCAGTTCGACGGCGCAGCTTACGCCCTCCGCGCCGTGCTCGCCGTTGACGGCCAGCGCCAGATAAGCGCCCTCGCGGTGCTCGGGCACGGGGAACGCCGCCGCCTTGACCAGCTTCGTCGGCTTTTTGGCATAGGGCGCCTGCAGATTGTTGGCGCGGGGCTTGCTTAACTCAACCGGCTGACCGTTGTGGATTACGGTGAACGAATAGATGCGGTCCATCGGCTCCGCCAGCCGGAAATAGCGCAGCTTACCGCCGATGGGGTAGGTCACGCGCATTTTGCGCCCTGTCACGTCATAGAGCGTGTGCACGCAGAATTTGACCACCGGCTGCGTGACGGCCTCGCCCGCTTCGATTTGGGCTTCGCCGCTTTGGTGCCAGTCGGCAAAGCTTTCCGCAAACTCCGCCCGGGGCGGGATCTGCTGCGCGGGCACTTCGTGCGTGGGCTCGTCCGCGGCGAAGCATTCGATCACAACGCTGTCCGCCTCAACCGCGTCGCCCAGATCGACGCGCAGGCAGCCGCCGTCAACACGCAGCGCGCGATCGCAGTAATTGCGGGACTGGCCGTCAAAAAACGTGTCGCGCTCGCCGTCAAACATGGCGGCCGCTTCACAGCCGCGCAGGCGGTAGGTCGCCTGCGCAAAAAACGCGTCCCGCGCCGCCTTCACCTCGGGAATGTCCGTTTCGCCGGAACGGGTGAGGCAGCGCGCCTCAAGCGAATCGTTGTTCACGGCGAACATCGCCGCTTCATACAATTCCTCGCCGTTGGCGGGGGCTTCGGTGCGCTCTGTTAGCTCGCCCAGATAAACCGGCGGTTTTTCCAGCAGGTTCACCGCGTTTGTTTCGGCGAACACCGGCTGCGTTTCCCCGGCGTTTTTCAGCCGCAGCTCGCCGCCGTCGCTTTGCAGAATTTTGATTTGCGTCGGCACGTTATCGTTTTCTTTGATGACTTCATACGCGCAGTTGGTCAGCACCGGCGCGGCACAGCGTTCGGCCGCGGCCTCGATGAGCACCGCACGGAACGGCGGCAGCGTGAGCGACACTTCCTCCGCCGGGTCAAACGTGCCGAGATAACAGTCATAGGGGAAGCGCTGGATGACCTGCACGCGCTCGCCGGCGTCCAGCCCGATTTTATCCAGCGGCAGCGCGATCGTTTTCGGCTCCCACGTATCGTTGCCGGTGCAGACGAAACGAACCTTGCCGTCGCCGCGCGAAACTGCGTTGGCGCCCAATTCGGGCGGCAGCAGCAGTCCGTTGACCAGAATGGGCGCATAGCGGGCGTGGAGCCGGTAGATGCGCGCCAGCCGCGGCAGCTCAGAATCCTTGAGCAGCCACGGGTTGCCGTAGATTTCCGGCGCGGTGATCAGGCAGCGCCCAAACGCCTGATAGATCAGATCGTCTTCAAAATAATCCAGCTCGGAGGACAGGCAAACGCCGTGATCCTCCGCCAAACGGAGGAGTTTGCCGCTTTCGTCGGTGACGTGCCCGCGGGTGAACGTGTAGGCGCGGTTGTGCATCGCCGTGATCTGATTATGGGCGTGCACGTCGGTGTAGGTTTCATCGCCGTTCCACAAAAACGTGGTGATGTATTTTTGCGCCTCATAAAAATCCAGCCGGTGGTTGAGCAGGATGAGGTCGGGCGAATACTTGCGGCATTCCTCGATCATGGCGGCGTAGGTTCCCGCTTTTTCGGGGCGCAGCCGGCCGCACACGCCGTCGAGCTTGAAGGCGGCAAAATGATAATCGCGGCACAGGTGGACGTAGAAATCCACGCGCTCTTTTTCTTCCTCGGGCGTGTCGCCGAAGCCGTCCGGGCTGCCCCACAGGCCAAAGCGGATGCCGAGCTTTTCTGCTGCTTCCACCACTTTTTTGTAGCCGTTGGGGTATTGTGAACGGAATTTTTCGGAATTCAGGTCGCCGTAGCCCTGCGACGCGCCGTCAAAATTGCCCGCGTCCCAGGCGTAGATCCTGATCTGCATCCCGTAGGCGTCGCGCATATAGCGAAAGAAATCCAGATTGATGAGGGTCTGCTGCTCGGTCGAGCCCTCGTTGGTGTTGTTGATCCAGGAAAAATAATAGGGGATCGACGGCGTTTGTTCGCCCGCCCCCGTGATCGGATAGCGTTGATCGTTCATGTGCATTGCTCCTTGTGCTTTGTGTTACTGACAGCATACCACACTTGCCGTGAAAAATCCATCGGTTTCGGCTGCTGTTTGGAACAACTTTGAAGTTTTTCGGGTTTATTTTTGCGCGCGTCTTGCAATCCGCACAAATTTTTTCTAAAATAGTCGTAGCATATCACACAGGAAAGGAAGTGCCGCCATGAATCAGCCTTTGGCCGACCGGCTTCGTCCGCAGACCATTGACGAAATGGTCGGGCAGCGGCATCTGCTCGCGCCCGGCATGGCTTTGCGCAAAATCATTGATTCCGGCGCCGTGCCGAACCTGATCTTTTACGGCCCCTCCGGCGTGGGCAAAACCACGCTGGCCGAAATTCTGGCGAAAAAGAGCAACAAGTATTTCTGCAAGCTCAACGGCACCACCGCGAGCACCGCCGACATCAAGGAGGTGATCGCCCGGTCGGCCACGCTGTCGGCCATCAACGGCGTGCTGCTTTATCTGGATGAAATTCAGTATTTCAACAAAAAGCAGCAGCAGACGCTGCTGGAGTTCATTGAAAACGGCTCCATTACGCTCATCGCCTCCACGACCGAGAATCCCTACTTTTACGTTTACAACGCGGTGCTCAGCCGTTCCACGGTGTTTGAGTTCAAGAGCGTGACCGCTCAGGAGATCGAGCCGGCCGTGCTGCGCGCGTTCCGGGCGCTGGCGGATGAATCCCACGAATCGTTTGAGCTGGAGGATGGCGTGCTGCGCCACATCGCCTTTGGCTGCGGCGGCGACGTGCGCAAGGCGGTCAATTCGGCGGAACTGTGCTGGCTGGCGGCCGAGCTGACCGAAACGGGGCGCTTTGTGCGGCTGGAAACGGCACGGCAGCTCACCCAGCGCAGCGCCTTCAAATATGACAAAGACGGCGACGAGCATTACGATATTATTTCGGCCTATCAGAAATCCATGCGCGGCTCCGACCCGGACGCCGCCATCCACTATCTGGCGCGGCTGCTCGAGGCGGGCGATCTGCCTTCGGCCTGTCGGCGGCTGCTGGTGTGCGCGAATGAGGACGTCGGGCTGGCGTATCCCCAACTCATCCCCATCGTGCAGGCGGCGGTGGATTCCGCGCTGCAGCTCGGCCTGCCCGAAGCGCGCATTCCGCTGGCCAACGCGGTCATTCTGGTGGCGACCGCGCCCAAATCCAACTCCGGTTACAACGCCATCAACGCGGCGCTGGCCGATCTGAAAAAGGGCAGGAGCGGCCCCATCCCGCGCAACCTGCAAAACAAGCATTTCGACGGCGAGGACAACGCCCGCAAGGGTCAGTTTTATGAGTACCCCCACGCCTACCCGCACCACTGGCTCGAGCAACAGTATCTGCCCGACGCGCTGCAGGGCCGCACCTATTACGAATGGGGCGACAACAAAAACGAACAGGCCGCCAAAGCCTATTGGGACAAGATCAAAAACAGGTAAATCAAAAAAGACGCTTCAGAAGCTGTTCGCCTCTGCCAAGCGCCTTTTTTGTTCTATGGTTTTTCGCTTGCGCGAAGCTGTGCCGGGATCCTGCCCGGCCGCGCGTTTTCAGAATCAACGGGAGCGTTTCCACATCATGGGCGTGAACATCATGATCAGCGGGAAGATTTCCAGCCGGCCCAGCAGCATATCGGCGGAGAGCACGAGCTTGCTCAGGTCGGAAAGCATGGAATAGTTGCCTGTCGGCCCGACCAGCCCAAGGCCGGGGCCAATGTTGTTCAGGCACGCAATGACGCTGGTGACCGTGGTATCATAGTTGAAATTATCCAGCGAGACCACCAGACAGGAGAGCAAAAAGATGACCACATAAAGCAGCATAAAGGCGTTGATTTCTGCGACCACGCGGTTTTCGACCACGGCGCCGTCCATCTTAATGACCTTCACGCTTTTGGGGTGCAGCATTTTCTGCACGGAATTGCGCATGGATTTGTAAAGAATGATCAGCCGCGCCACCTTGATGCCGCCGCCCGTTGAGCCGGCGCACGCGCCGATGATCATCAGCATCACAAGCAGACATCGCGAGAATTCCGGCCATTTGTCAAAGTCGCCGGTGGCAAAGCCGGTGGTCGTGATGATGGACGCCACCTGAAAGAAGCTGTAGCGGAACGCCTTGCCGACGCCGCCGAAGAGCTTGAGCGTGTTGAGCGTGATGGCGCCCACGCTTGCGCCGACAATGCCGAAATAGGTGAGGATTTCACTGTTGGAGATCGCCGCGGCAAAGTTGCGGGTGAGCAGCAGATAATAGACGTTGAAGTTCACGCCGAAGAGCAGCATGAACACCCCGATCACGCCGTCGATATACGCGCTGTCGTAGGCGGCGATGCTGTCGTTTTTGATCGAAAAGCCGCCCGTGCCCGCGGTGCCGAAGGTGTGGAGCAGGCTGTCGAACAGCGGCATACCGCCGCACAGCAGAAAAATGACTTCAAGCACCGTCAGCGCAATATACATCATATAAAGGATTTTCGCCGTGTTGCGCATTTTCGGCACAAGCTTGCCCACAAGGGGGCCGGGGCTTTCGGCGCGCAGAATTTTGATGGAACCGCCCGTGCCGCTCGAGGGCATGATGGCGAGCATGAACACCAATATGCCCATGCCGCCCAGCCAGTGGGTGAAGCTGCGCCAATAGAGCAGCCCCATGGGCAGAGCTTCGATCTCAGTCAGAATGCTCGCGCCCGTTGTGGTGAAGCCGGACACGATTTCAAAAAAGCAGTCCAGAAAGCTTGCCAGCTGTTTTTCGCCGCTCAGGAAAAGCGGCGCCGCGCCGAAAATCGAGAGCAAAATCCAGGAAACGCCCACGATAAAAAAGCCCTCGCGGTGAGAGATCTCTTTTTGTTTGGTGCGGAAAGAGGCGAACAGGCTGCCGAACGCCGCCAGAAAAATGATGGTGAGAAAAAACGCGTAAGCCGTGTGGTACTCATGCTTGAAAAGCGAAATGAGCAGACCGGGCAGCATGGCGGCGCCCTCAATGCGCATGATATTGCCGAGGTAATTTAAAATAACGATTAAATTCATCAGAATTCACTCTCAAAAATATCGTTCAGGTTTTTCAGGATCCGTTCTGCTTTCGCGATGACGATGACGGTGTCGCCCTCGGCAATAAAATCGCTGCCGCCGGGGATAATGATCTGACCCGAACGGTTCAGGCAGGCGATGAGGATGCCGCTGCGCAGATTCAGCTGAGACAGCGGAATGCCGAGGTTTTCGGTTTTTTCATCGGCAAAAAATTCCAGCGCCTCGACCTTATCCTCCACAATGCGGTGCAGCGCCAGCACCTGGCCGCCCGTGGTGTTGCCCATGGCGCGCACATAGCGCACGATGGCGTTGGTGGTGAGCTGCTTGGGGCTGATGATGGAG
>CADBPL010000193.1 GCA_902796535.1 Oscillospiraceae bacterium | reverse complement strand
TAGTATTCGCCGTTCCACAGGCGTTTTTCAAGGGTGTTGAGGCCTTTTTCCAGCAGGCTTTTCCAGGCGGCGGCCTTTGCGCTCTCGCCCAGCTCGCCGGCCATACGGGCGGCGCATTTCAGGGCGGCGAGCCACAGGATCGAAATATAAACCGGCGTACCGGCAAAATTCCAGGCGTCATAGGTGTTTCGTTTGGTTTCCCGGTCGGGGAGTCCGTCGCCGTCCGTGTCAAGGGCTTCGATGGAAGCCATGGCGCTGACCACGTGCGGCCACATCGCTTTGAGGTAATCGGCGTCGCCTGTGTAAAGATAGTCGCGCAGCACCATGAGCACAAACTGGTTGTTCATGTCCACGCGGTCGAAGCCGTCGTCCACCTGCTCCAGACCCGGCTTGAAGCTGTGAGGCACGCGCCCGTCCTCACGCTGAAGGGCGGCGCCCATGCGCATCTGACGCAGCTGCAGTTCCGGGAACAGCGCCAGCAGGCCGAACGAAGCGTGGTAGGTGATATCCATTGTGTGAAAGCCGCAGAAGCCCTGCCCCTCCCACAGGCCGAATTTGCCGTTTTTCAGGTAGCAGGAGCTTTTGACGATGGTGTTCAGGTGCCCGCTCCAGCAGTCCGGATACACCTCGGGCAGGTCGGTGTCATAGAGCAGTTCGGAAAAGGCGGCCGCTTTGTCAAAAACCTGTGCCCGATGCTCCCGCAGGAACGTGTTTGCCTCGGCAGCGCCGCCGTAAAGGTTTTCGTAGTAATGCCCCAGCCGTTTTCCGTCCGGCGAAAACTGATTCGGAAAATACCACGTCAGGATGAAGCGGATCGTTTTTTTCTCGCCCGGAGCAAGGCGTACCTTGCTGCACAGGGCGGCTGAGCCGAATTCCTCCGGCTTAAGATGGCGTTTTTGCTGCTTTTGCAGGCTCCTGAGGAACGATTCCTGTTCCGCCCGGTCAGCCGGGAAGTCGGGCTGAACCGCGCGAATGCGCCGCAAAACGGAGGCGGCAAAGGGGTATTGGGCAGTGGCGCTGCATAACGCGGCAACGTCGTCAACGCCCAATTCCCCGAGCTTTTCGGGCAGCTCGGGCGGCGGCGCGCCGACCTCGCTGTTGGGCAGGCAGCCCGTTTCACGGAACCCGAACAGCACGGATTCCTGGCTGACGCCGAACGTGCTGCTGCAGACGTATTCCCGGATGAAGCGCTGATAATCCGCCGCAATATAGCTCTTTTCGCCGTCACCGCCGATGCTCAGGCACACCTCGCCGCAGTTGGGCGCGTCGGTCTGCTGCGCCGGGCGCATCGTAACGCCGACGCTGCCGGGCGTAACGGAAAGCGCGTTCCGGCAGCCGCCGTCGTTGCAGAACGTGGGCACAAGGGTGCCCAGCAGGCTCACCGTCAGCGGTTCGCTCTCCGGGTTTTCCAATTCAAAATCCAGATAAAATCCGGGTGTGGCGGCTATATCCGTTTGGTGCGGCACAAAGGGCGCGACCGCCCGCCCCGTCAGCCGGCAGGGCAGGGCTTTGTCTTCATATTGAAGCTCGCACACGGGGAACCGCCCGTTGAAGCAAATCCGTTCGACCGGCTTGTTCCAGGGGAAGAGGCGGTAGGTGAAATCATCCGGATCGGTTTTCATGCCCAGCTTGCGCACGGTGGGGCGCTGCCCCGGCCGCTGCGTCCGAACCCAGAACGACAGCGCGCCCGTGTGGCGCTCGCCGTCGTCCACCTTGTTTTCCCAGCATACCTCTGTGATCCTTGGCGGGTTGGCGATCTGCCAAAAGTGAAATTCCCCGTCCGGCAGCAGCTCTATGCTGCCTGTGCCGATCCCGCCCAGCGCAATGCCGCTTGCGCTTGGCTTGGTCATCGTGATTTTTGCCATTGGTGACAACTCCTTTGTCTGCCGATTTTTCAGTTGTGATCATGCGCTTTGCCAAAAACAGTTTACATGATTTTCGGGCGAATGGCAAGTGTCCGGCGGGGAGTTGCAAACGATGGTAAAATATGCTATGATATTGCCAAATCAAACGACATAAATCGGAGGAATATGCGTTATGAGCTTTGATGTTATGGATCTCGTTTCAAAAGCAATCGTCAAATACACCAGGAGCTACGGCAAAAAAGTGAAAAAGAACGGGCCGGCTCCCGCCATCCCGCAGGAAAAGCCCTTTGTTATTGCGGGCGAGAGCTACCGCTGCGGCTTTGCGCGCGAAAAGATCATGCCAGACCTGACCAAGGGCAAAACCTATTATATTGCCGGTCACGGCTCCGGCCATGTGATGGACGGCGTGCTCAGCGACGTTTTCATTCACGCCGTGTGGCTGGATTGCGGCGGCGACGAGGGCATTTTGTGGCTGAGCGCCGACTGTGTGGGCTTCACCAATGTGGAAGTGCAGCTCATGCGTGAAAAGATCATGGCGTCCGGCAAGATCAAGGGCTGCCGGTCGATCAGCATCAGCTGCACCCACAGCCATTCCGGCATTGACACCATCGGCTATTGGGGCAAGCCCTTCCTCAGCATCCCGTCCGACGGTAAGGACCCCGACTATATGCAGCTGATTTTCAACATGGCGGTCAAGGTCAGCGAAGAGGCTTATGCCAACCGCAGGCCCGGCCGGCTCTACACCGGCAGCATCAAGGTCGAGGGCGGCCTGTTCACCAAACGGCACCTGCCTGAAAAGCACGAGATTTTGTCCCGCCTGCGCTTTGTTCCGGCCGACGGCGGCGATGAAACGTGGATCATGAATTTCGGCGGGCATCCCAATTC
>CADBPL010000192.1 GCA_902796535.1 Oscillospiraceae bacterium | reverse complement strand
GTTACGGTGTGTTGGGACGGCTCACCTTTTAAAAAAGACGACAGTCAATTGAAGCTGTATGAAGTAACCGAGGAAAACAGTGAGGGCAATTTGCCATATTGCAAAATCGTTGACGCCGAAACCGGCAAAACGGTGGCTGATCGCCTCGACGCGGCCCAGGTGTTTACTGTTAACGGCAGGGAATATTACAACATCCTGAAAGACGGCGTTTCGACGGTGGAGGATATTGACGGCAATGTGCTTTTAAGAATTCCATGTCAGATTCTTGACTGATTTCTGCTGATGTATTATGATAAAGACAGTTTCTGTCCGATCGCATGAAGCAGGAGGTTTTGCCCGTGAAAAAACGACTCATGTTGGTTTTGTCTGTTCTTTTTGTGCTCACCGTTTTTACTGCCTGTTCCGCCCCCCTGAAGCCGTCGGAGCCGACGACGCAGGCTGCCGTGCAGCCGACGCAGGAGGCGTCTGCGCCGGCAGACGGCTCACCCTTTTTTCAGCTTTCCAGTCTGCCGAAGATCGGGCCTTACTACGACGGAACCGTCTATCAACGCATGACGGCCGATTATGTTGACAAATTTCAACCGTCCGATCAGTACGGCACACTTTTGCCGTATATCGGCGATTATCGGCTTTATCGATCCGAAGAGACCGGGTTTGAAGACGAGGACTGGTCGTTTGACGATCAGTATCCCCGCTACGGCCTGATGAAGGCGGACGGCGCCGTGGTCACCGACGCGGTGTATGAAAACATTTACACGGAAAACGGATTGTATTTTTTGTACAAGAGCGATGCGGTGAACGGGAAAAGCCGCGTTCAGATGACGATTCTCCCCATCAACGGCAAATGGAGCATCGAGCAGGATTACGAAGATTGGGAGACCTCATACTGCGGCTCGCTCGCCAAAGCGCAGCGGATCTTTGCTTTCAGCTATGAGACGAAAAGCGTTGCCGTTTATGATTTCAACGGCAAGAAGCTGTTCGACAAACAGAATATCAGTGAATTCAGCGTTTGCGAGGAGGCGGAATGCTTCACGGTGAGGGTGGAAAAGGGCGAAAAAACCTTCACCACACTGCTCGACAAAAACGGCAGGGAGCTGAAGACGATCCAGGGCTACATCTATTCCTGCAAGGATTGCACCAATTATTTCATCGGCGAGTTAGTGGAGTGGTTCCGCGACGGCGATGGCTATGATACCGTCTCGAAAAGCGGGATCCTGAAAAAAGACGGTTCCTGGCTGATCAAGCCGATCTACGACAATACGAGTGCCTATCAAGACAAATACTTCATATGCGGCGATGATCATACAACGACAGTTTTGGATGAGAACCTGAAAAAGGTGTTCACCGCCGACGCAGACGAGATCGAATTCAATGAGATCGAATGGTTCAACAACGAACCGATCCACTGGAAAAGTAACGGGGAAGAGTCTGCCTGCTACACGATTCTCGGCGGTCACAAACCGATCATGGCAAACGGCAAGGAGCTGGTCTCGGTGGAACCGTTTTTTGAAACGAATCTGTTCCTCGGCGTTGACGCCAACAAAAACGGCTACCTCTTCACGCGTGACGGCACGGTCAAAAAGACCATTGCTGACATAGGGGAACGGCGCTCGATGGTGAACGAGAGGCTGTTGGAGATTTCCACAGGCGAAGAAAAAAAGCTGGTTTCTCACGTGATCGACGCCAAAACGATGGAGGAGAAATACAGCTTCGTTTGCCACGACGAATCAAGCAATATGCAAAAGTCGATCGGTTACCCCGAAGAGGAAGCGCAGACCTGCGTGGAGTGTTACGTCTTTCCGATCGAAAGCGATGACTATGACACGGAAACGATCTATCAGGTGATCGAAATCGAAACGGGCAAGACGCTGGTCGACGCGTGCGATTACGTCAGAGTTTACCACATAGACGGCAAGGACTATTACTGCGGCGTCAAAGACAACACAGCCTTCCTCATCGAGGCGGCGACCGGGCAGGCGCTGCTGCGTATGCCCTGCTCTTATGTGGATTAAATGTTATAAAATATAATAATTAAAATATAATAATATTTAGGAGGTTCTATGATGAATCATTCATTCAAACGTGTGCTCGCTCTCACGCTGGCGGCTGCCTCGCTGCTTTCCTTTGCGGCGTGCTCCGGCGGGCAGAGCGAAACGGAAACCACAACCAAAGAAGAGATCGTCACGGCGAAGCCGACCGGCAACTTCACCTTCACGCAGGAAAACTACCCCAAAATGGGCGGTTCTCTGGCGGCGAAGCCCCTTGGTCAGGCGGTCACCTCCAGCGTGCTGGGCATCGACCGCGAAACGGCGGACGGCATGATCTCCTTCACCGGCTCCACGACCGACAACTACAACGCGCTCGTGGACGGCAAATTTGATATTCTGCTGGCGTATGAGCCATCCGAACAGGCGCTGGCCTACGCGAAGGAAAAGGGCTTTGAGTGGGAAATGAAGGCCATCGGCGCCGATGCGCTTGTGTTCATCTGCTCCAAAGAAAACAAGGTCACGTCGCTCACCACGCAGCAGATCAAGGATATCTACACCGGCAAAATCAAAAAGTGGAATGAAGTCGGCGGCGCGGATTCCGCGATCATTCCCTATCAGCGCAATAAAGACAGCGGCAGCCAGACCCTGTTCGACAAGATCATCAACCTTGGCGACGATCTGATCGAGCCGGAGAAGGATCAGAAGGTCGACTCCATGATCGGCCTGCTCGAAGCGGTCGCGGATTATGAAAACTCCGCCGACGCGCTGGGCTACACGGTTTATTATTACCTGACCAACATGGAAGGCGAAAAGCTCAACACAGCGAAGATTCTGGCGGTGGACGGCGTTCAGCCCACCAACGATACCATTGCCTCCGGTCAGTATCCGTTCGTGAACGATTTCTATGTGGTCATTCCCAAAAATCTGCCGGAAGACGCGCCCGCCCGTGTTCTTTACAACTGGATCTGCTCCGAGCAGGGCAGGCAGCTCACCGCGCAGGAAGGCTACGTGGCAAAATAACGCAAATCTTTCGTTTCGTTAGAAAATCTTAACAATATAACCTATTGACAAAAGGCGCAATAGGTTATATTATAGTGACAAAGTTAGCACTCATAGCTAACGAGTGCTAAACTTGTCACTGAGAAAGGAAGGACCGAAATGGAAATGACGCCGAGAAAAGAAAAAATCTTAGCGGCGGTCGTTGAGAGCTACATCCGCACCGGTGAGCCGGTCGGCTCCAAAACGCTGATGGGCGAGCTCGATTTTCAGGTTTCTTCCGCGACCATCCGCAACGAAATGGCGGATCTGGTCGAAATGGGCTATCTCGAACAGCCGCACACCTCCGCCGGCCGCGTTCCCACCACGCTGGGCTATCGCTATTATATCGACAAGCTCATGAACAAGCTTGAAGTGAACAAGGATGAGAGTGAGAGCATTGCCAAAAGCGTTTCCTCCGGCCGGGGCGACCCCGAACAGCTGCTCGAAAAAGCGGGCGAAGTGATCGCGCGGCTGACGAACTGCGCCGCCATCACCACCCTGCCCACGGGCGAACAGGCCTGTGTGCGCCGCGCGGAATTCGTGCCGGTGAGCAACCGCACGGCGATGATCGTTTTGCTCACCTCCGCCGGTACGCTCAAAAGCAAAGCCTGCCGCGGCGATATGCCGATCACACAGCAAACGGTGGAGCGGTTCTATGCCGTGTGCGCCGCTCACTTTATCGGCAAGCCGCTGGAAGAGATTGGCACGGTCATGCTGCAAACGCTGGTGGCGTCGCTGGGCGAATTCGCGCTGGAAATGTCGCCCTACTTTGTGGCGCTGGCCGATCTGGCGGGCGAGGCGCTCAAGTCCGACGTGCTGCTGGAAGGGCAGGCCAACCTGTTCAATCACCGTGAGCTGAGCGGCAGCGTCGCCGACATTATGGAGCTGCTGCGCAAGGGTGAACCGGTTTCCAAGCTGCTCTCCGGCGGCGAGAAGGACGGGCTGAACGTAAAAATCGGCACGGAAAACGAATACAAGCAGCTGAGCAATTCCAGCGTGATCGTTTCCCGCTACAACGTCAACGGAGCGCGCAGCGGCGCGTTAGGCATCATCGGGCCGACGCGGCTGAATTATGCAAAGCTCATTCCCTATATGCAGTTCATCTCCGGCGTAGTCGGCAAGATCCTCAGCGAAACGCTGGAAACGCTGGAAGATTGAATAGAAAGGACAGAACAGTGTGAAAAATCAGAAAGGAGGCGCGATTCGGGCACAAGGGTGAGATCCTTAATCACATTTTGTGCAAATTCTGAATCGCATGGCGATTGATATGGCGGAAGAAGAGAAGAAAGAGCCGACCGAAAAGGCAGAAAAGGAAGAAGGAAAAGAAGAAAAAAAGGAACCGAAAAAATCCAAAAAGAAAGCCGATAAGGTTGCTGAATTGGAACAGCAGTTAGAGGAACAAAAAGATCAGTACCTGTATCTGGCGGCGGAATACGCCAACTACCGCAAGCGCACCCAGCGCGAAAAGGACGCCCTGAACGGCGACATCACCGCGGCCGTCATCGGCGAGTTTTTAACGGTGCTCGATAATTTTGAGCGTGCCGCCTCCAACCCGAACGCCGACTTTGAAGCTTACAAAAAGGGTGTGGAAATGATCTTCACGCAGTTCGGCGATATTCTCAAAAAACTGGGCGCCGAGTCCTTCGGCGAGGTGGGCGACCCGTTTGACCCGAACCTGCATAACGCCGTGATGCATATCGAAAGCGACGACTTCGGCGAAAGCACCGTGGCGCAGGTTTTTTCCAAAGGCTACAAATGCGGCGATCGCATCATTCGCTGCGCGACCGTTCAGGTTGCCAATTAGCAGTTGATTTCACAACAGAACCGTATCAATTATGTAAAAATGAAAAGGAGATAAATTATCATGGCAAAAACAATCGGTATTGACTTAGGTACGACCAATTCCTGTGTGGCAGTGATCGAAGGCGGCGAGCCCGTCGTCATCGCCAACGCGGAAGGCATGAGAACAACACCCTCTGTCGTCGCGTTCAGCAAGACCGGCGAAAGAATGGTGGGTCAGGTGGCAAAACGTCAGGCCATCACCAACCCCGAGCGCACCATTTCCTCCATCAAACGGCAAATGGGCAGCGATTATGGCGTAAAGATCGACGACAAGCGCTACACCCCGCAGGAGATTTCCGCAATGATCCTGCAAAAGCTGAAAACCGACGCGGAAGCCTATCTGGGCGATAAGGTCACCGAAGCGGTCATCACTGTTCCCGCATATTTCACCGACTCCCAGCGTCAGGCCACCAAAGACGCCGGCAAGATCGCCGGCATGGAAGTCAAGCGCATCATCAACGAGCCGACGGCGGCCGCATTGGCCTACGGCATCGACAAAGAAGAAGACCAGAACGTCATGGTCTACGACCTTGGCGGCGGCACGTTCGACGTTTCCATCATCGAAATGGGCGACGGCATCCAGCAGGTTCTCGCCACGGCGGGCAACAACCACCTTGGCGGCGACGATTTTGACCAGCGCATCATTGACTGGCTGGCCGACACCTTCAAGGCCGAGCAGGGCATCGACCTGAGAGGCGACAAAATGGCGATGCAGCGCCTGAAGGAAGCTGCCGAAAAAGCCAAGATCGAGCTTTCCGGCGTGACCACCTCCGCCATCAGCCTGCCCTTCATTACGGCGGACGCGACCGGCCCGAAGCATCTGGAAACCACCCTCACTCGCGCCAAATTCAACGAAATGACGGCTGACCTCGTCGAAGCCACCATGGGCCCGGTTCGTCAGGCCATGTCCGATTCCCACCTGAACGTCAGCGAGATCAGCAAGGTTCTCATGGTCGGCGGTTCTTCCCGTATTCCGGCTGTTCAGGATGCTGTGAAAAAGTTCATCGGCAAAGAGCCGTTCAAGGGCATCAACCCCGATGAATGCGTTGCAGTCGGCGCCGCGCTGCAGGCGGGCGTGCTCGGCGGTGAGGTCAAGGGCATGGTGCTCGTCGACGTGGTGCCGCTGTCGCTCGGCATTGAAACCATGGGCGGCGTCAACACCAAGATCATTGACCGCAACACAACCATCCCCACCAAGAAGAGCCAGGTGTTCTCCACCGCCGCTGATAATCAGCCGAGCGTTGAGATCCACGTGCTGCAGGGCGAAAGAGAATTTGTGAAGGATAACAAGACCCTCGGCGTGTTCCATCTCGACGGCATTCTGCCCGCCCCCAGAGGCATTCCTCAGATCGAGGTGACCTTCGATATCGACAAGAACGGTATCGTGCATGTTTCCGCCAAGGATCTCGGCACCGGCAAAGAGCAGTCCATTTCCATCACCTCTTCCTCCAATATGTCCAAGGAAGACATTGAAAAGGCCGTTCAGGAGGCCAACCGCTTTGCGGAAGAGGACAAGAAGCGCCGCGAGGATATCGACACGCGCAACAACGCCGATCAGATGGTCTACTCCAGCAAGAAGATCGTGGAAGAAAACAGCGACAAGCTCACAGAGACCGACAAGAAAGAGATCACCGACAAGGCAGAGGCACTGGAAGAAGCGCTCAAGGGCGAGGATATGAACCTCATCAAATCCCGTCTGGAAGAGCTGACCAAGGCTGTCAACGACGTTTCCGTCAAGCTCTATCAGGCGGCGGCCGCCGCACAGCAGGCGCAGCAGCAGGCTGACGGCGCAGCAGACGCGGGCGCAGACAACAACGGTTACTACGAAGCGCCCTACGAAGACGTCCCCAACGACAACAACTGATCGGTTCCTTCAGGGCAGGCCCCATGCCTGCCCTGTTCAGGATTTGGAGGAACTATTGTGGCTGAGAATAAACGAGATTATTATGAAGTGCTCGGCGTGAACAAATCGGCGAGCGAGGATGACATTAAAAAAGCTTATCGGCAAAAGGTGAAGCAATATCACCCTGACCTGCACCCCGATGACAAACAGGCGGAGGAAAAGTTCAAGGAAGTGAACGAAGCCTACGAGGTGCTGTCCGACCCGGACAAGAAATCGCGCTATGACCAGTACGGTCACGCCGGCGTTGACCCGAACTTCGGCGCGGGCGGCGGCGGTTTCGGCGGCGGCTTCGGCGGCATGGATTTCGACCTGGGCGATCTGTTCGGCAGCTTTTTCGGCGGCGCTTTCGGCGGCGGGCGGCAGGCCAATCCCAATGCGCCCCGCCGGGGCAGCGACACGCAGGCGCGCGTTACGCTGAGCTTTGAAGAGGCGGCAAAGGGCTGTAAGCGCACGGTGGATTTCAACCGTGTGGAGCTTTGCCCTGATTGCCACGGCAGCGGCGCGGCGGCGGGCACCAGCCCCGAGACCTGCCCGGAATGCCACGGCAGGGGGCAGGTCAACGCCCAGCAGCGCACGCCGTTCGGTGTGGTGCAGACGTCCCGTGCCTGTCCGAGGTGCGGCGGCAGGGGCAAGATCATCAAAACGCCCTGCCGCAAGTGCAACGGCAAAGGCGCGATCAGCAAAAAGGTCAGCGTAGAGATCACTGTGCCCGCCGGTATCGACGACCGTCAGGTGCTCAACATTCGCAACGAGGGCAACAGCGGCCTCAACGGCGGCCCGAACGGCGACCTTCACGTGACGGTTTTGGTGCGTCCGCACCCGTTCTTTGAGCGGGACGGCTACGACGTGTGGTGCGATGTGAACGTCAGCTTTGCGCAGGCGGTGCTCGGCGCCACGCTTGAAGTGCCCACGCTCGACGGCAAGGTGCGGTATGAGCTGCCTGCCGGCACCCAGCCCGGCACGGTGATGAAGCTCAAGAGCAAGGGTATCCAAAACCTCAACGGCCGCGGCCGCGGCGATCAGCTGCTGCGCATCATCGTCAACGTGCCCAAAAACGTCAACGCACGGCAAAAGGAGCTGCTGCGTGAATTTGAAGCTGAATTCGGCGGCAAAGCGTCCAACGGCGGCGCGGATGACGATAAAAAGGGATTTTTCGGGAAGAAGAAAAAATGATCGACACTGTGATTTTTGATTTGGACGGCACGCTGCTCAACACGCTCGACGATCTGACCGACAGCGTCAATTATGCCCTGCGCCGGATGAACTGCCCCGCGCGGACAAAAGAAGAGGTGCGTCTGGCAGTCGGCAACAGCGTGGATTATTTGATCGAAAAGGTTTTGCCGGCAGCGCACACCGAGCAGGATCACGCGCGGTGCAAGGCGATTTATGAAGAGCACTACCGCGGCAATATGCACAACAAAACCGCGCCCTATGAGGGGGTGGAGCAGATGCTGCAAAGCCTGAATGAAGCCGGGCTGAAGATGGCAGTGGTCTCGAACAAGAGCGACGAATTCACCAAAACGCTCGTGGCGGAGCTGTTCGGCAAGTACATTCACACGGCAGTGGGTCAGGTGTATACGCGTGCCCGCAAACCAGCGCCGGACGGTGTGCTGTACGCCCTCGAGCTGCTCCACGCAGCCAGAGCCAACGCCGTTTACGTGGGTGACAGCGAGGTGGACGCGCTCACGGCAAAGAATGCCGGGCTGCCGTGCATCGGCTGTTTGTGGGGCTTTCGTGACCGCGAAACGCTGATGAAAGCGGGCGTTACGGTAATGATTGAAACGCCGACGGATTTGCTTGCGGCGATCAAAAGAATATAATATAAATGCGGACGGAAATATGTCAGATATTTCCGTCCGCATTTATATTATTCATATTCTATTTCACATGGAACAACAATTCATTATAGGTCGGATACGGCCAGTATTCTTCCGCGACGGTTTCCTCTAACTTGTCCGCCGTTATCCTCAACCGCTCCATAGCGGGGAGAATGAAATCGCGGTAGTAGGCTGAGCGGATCAGGCTGTCGGCGTTTTTATCCAGTGCGCGCAGCGTGGCTTCGAGCGAAGCAATGTCACGGCTGAGCTGTTCGGTCAGTTCGGTCAGAGCCTGATTGAGCCGGAACACCTCAGTGTTTTCGATCGTAAGCCCGATCTCTTTTTTGAGCCTGAGGTTGTTCAGGATCAGGTTTGCATAGGCCAGCGCCGCGGGCATGATCTCTTTTTTGGCCATGTCCAGCATGGTCAGCGCCTCGATCTGGTTGATCTTGCAGTAATTGTCC
>CADBPL010000191.1 GCA_902796535.1 Oscillospiraceae bacterium | reverse complement strand
TATTCACAAATTCTTTCTGCTCTCTTTGGTGACTTTCCCGTCTTGACGCCGGTCACTTCATAACAGGGCACGCATTCTTGCGTGCCGCGAGGTCAGATGATTCTTTAATTTCCCCTCTCAGTCACTTCGTGACAGCTCTCCCAAGGGAGAGCCAAGGTCGCCCTATTTTATTCACGTTCTAAAGGCACACTTCTTGCCTCCCCTGAAAGGGGAGGTGGCTGAGCAAAGCGAAGCCGGAGGGGTCGCGAAAGACACGGTCAAAAGTGAATGGCACTTTTTTGTATAAGCTTACCTCATACCTCATACCTCTTACCTCAGCCCTTGCCTCGCCCTTTGGGAGAGGTGGCGCCGCCAAGGGCGGTGACGGAGAGGGCAGAATTAAGAGCTGGCAAGCGATTGACGTAAAAAGGAAAATACGATATAATCTTTTACAGTAAGTTCGGGAGGTTTTGTTATGTCAAAAAAAGTCAAAACGATTGTGTCGTTGCTGCTCTGCGCCGCGCTGTTGTTCGGTATTGCGCCGCTGACGGCGGTTCACGCGGCCGACCCGACCTCGGGCGCCTGCGGCGAAAACCTGACGTGGCGTTATGATGCCGGCACCAAGACCCTGACCATCAGCGGCACGGGAGAGATGAGTGATTATGATGTTTCAGAGTATAACGACAATTGGGTGACCACTGCGCCGTGGCAGCCTTATTCCAACGCCATGCAAACGGCTGTGATCAACAGCGGCGTCACGAGCATTGGCGATGGAGCCTTCTGGGGCTGCACCGGTCTGACGGCTATATCGGTCAGCGAAGGCAATCCCAACTATTCCTCTGACAGCTTCGGCGTGCTCTATAACAAGAACAAAACCGAATTGCTTCGGTACCCGATCGGGAACACCCGCCCTTCTTTTACCATCCCCGACAGTGTTGCGAGCATTGGCATGGGCGCTTTCAGCTGCTGCAGCAGACTGACGAGCGTGACCATTCCCGACAGCGTCACAAGCATCGGTGAGCTTGCGTTTTTATCCTGCAACAGTCTCACGAGCGTGGCCATTCCCGACAGCGTCACGAGCATTGCCCCTGAAGCGTTCGAGCTCTGTGAAAACCTGGCGAATGTGACCATCGGCAACGGCGTCACAAGCATCAGCGATAATATGCTCTATTGCTGCAGAAACCTGACGAACGTGACCATTGGCAACCGCGTCACAAGCATTGGCGCGCAGGCGTTCATGTGTTGCAAAAGCCTGACAAGCGTGACGATTCCCGACAGCGTCACAAGCATTGGCGCGCAGGCATTCATGGAGTGCTATGGGCTGACGAGCGTTTCCATTCCCGACAGCGTCACGAGCATCGGCGATTCTGCGTTTTTTGTGTGCATCGGTCTGACGAGCGTGACCATCCCCAACAACGTCAAGAGCATCAAGAGTTGGGCCTTCGCATATTGCACCGGTCTGACGAGCGTGACCATTCCCGACAGCGTCACGAGCGTCGGCGAATATGCCTTCGAGGGCTGCAGCAAGCTTTCGGATGTGTATTACACCGGCAGCAAAGCGCAGTGGGATCGTATCGCCATTGAAGAATATAACGATCCGCTGAAGAATGCGGCGATTCATTTTAACAGCGGAAAGCCTGTTGTCAAATCCGTTTCTGTCAGTGACATAACGGTTAATTACAAGGACAGCGTTGCCCTCAAGCCCACCGTCACCGCCGACGACGGTGTGAAAACCACCGCTGAATTTGATTCCTCCGACCCGAACGTGGTGAAGATCGACAAAAAAAACGGTGAAGTAACCGGCTTGAAGCGCGGTTCGGCGACCGTTACCGTCACCGTCACCGACGCGGCGGGCAACACGGTGACTGACTCCTGCACCGTCACGGTCAAATACACCGCGCTGCAATGGGTCATCATAATTTTGCTCTTCGGGTGGATCTGGTATTGAGCGAGCGGACGCTCTGACTGAAAATGGGAGCCGCAGGCTTCCCACAATTATTCAATATCCATTTTTCATTATTCATTAAGTGATTTGCAAAAGCAAATCAAGACAAAAAAGCATAGGCTTTTCCGTCATCTCGGAGCAGCCTATGCTTCTCATTTGTTATGGCAGCACTGCACAAGTTGCGGCGCTGTTTTAAAAATTACAGCAGCTTTTTAAATTCCTCAAACGCCTGCGGGTTGGCAAAAACCACGTCGCTGCCGTGCGACAGGCACGGGTCGTTGCCGTCGTAGGTTTCGCACCGGCCGCCGGCTTCGCGCACAATGAGCGTGCCCGCGGCATAATCCCACGGCTGCAGTTCCTGCTCAAAAAACACTTCGGCGCGGCCCTGCGCCACGCAGCAGATATCGTAGGCCGCCGAGCCGCTGCGGCGAATGTCGCGGCTGTAATCGAACACGCGGCGGATGAGGGCAAAGGTGGCGTCGGTGTTTTCCGGGTGATAGGGGCAGGTGCCCACCAGCGCCATGCCTTCGGCCAGCGTGCGGTCGCTGACGTGGATCGGCCGGCCGTTATAAAACGCGCCCTGACCGGTTTCTGCGTAAAACAACTCGTCGGTGTAGGGGTTGTAAACCACGCCCTTGAGGATGCTGTCGCCCTCGCACAGCGCCACGGAAATGGTGCTGCAGCGGAAATTCTGCATAAAATTCGTCGTGCCGTCAATGGGGTCGATGATGAACCGGAACGCTTTGCTTTCGGCGTTTTCGGTGCCCTCCTCGCCCATGAAAACGGCGGTCGGGAACGCTTGGCTCAGCTGCTCAAACAGATAGGTCTGCACAGCCACGTCAAATATGGTCACATAATTCTTTTTGCCCTCTTTGGCGGTCACGGCGTTTTCGGCGTCGTGCGCGCTGAGCATGATTTTTGAAGCGTCCCGGACGATGTCGATGATTTGTTTCAATTCAGGCGTCATAATCAAGACTTCTTTCGTTATTCGGCCGTTGCCTTGGCTTTGATGCGGTAGACCTTCACGCCGTGCGCCGGGATCATGGCGGAGATTTCGTCGGGCGTGTCATAGCTGTCGCCGCTCCACAGTTCGGTCACTTCATAGCTTTCCGCCTCGGGCAGCCCGCAGTATTCCGTGTTGAGCAGATCGCGGATGCTCAGGAATTCCTCTTCCGCGTCGCCGAATTTGTTGAAGAAGCAAACGGCCGCGTCGCCGCCGCTCAGCGGCTTGACGAGCGTATCGACCTTGATGGTGGTTTTGTGGCGGCGGCACTGAACGCCGAGCGGATCCTGATCAATGGCGAGCAGGTCGCGGTTGGTGAGGATTTTCAGAGTGGGATCGTCGAGGTCGGGCGTGCCGTCCGGCTTGACAAAGTTGCGCAGGTCGTTGCCGAGAATGAGCGGAGCCGCCATCATGCACCACAGGCTGAAGTGCGAACGGTTTTCTTCTTCGGTGAGGTCGCCGTTGCCCACCTCGAGCATATCCGGGTCGTTCCAGCCGCCGGGGCCTGCATATTTGGCGAGCTTGACGTTGATTTCGTAAATGCCGACCACGCTGGCCCAGAAGGGCTTGATATCCATCGTGGTGCGCCACAGGTTGCCGGCTTCGCGCCCCCATTTCCACGGGCGGTTGAAGCCCCATTCGCAAATGGAATAGCAGATGGGCTTTTCGGGCTTGCCGGTTTCTTCCGCAACGGCTTTGGTCGCCTTTTTCAGTTCCTTTCCCATGTTGATGTACTGCACGGCGGCGCCGTCCATACGCGAGGTGATGGGGTTATGGATCTTAATCGTGTTTTCACCGGCATTCAGGGCAATAATGAGCTGCTGGCGGCCGTCGGGCGTGAGGCCCATGCTCGGCGCAACGTCCAGCTCATAAACGTCGCTGTCGTTCACCGTCACGTGGCAATATTTGTAAAACGGGCCGAATTTTCTCAGGCCGATGGTCAGCACATACTCTTTGGTTTCTTCCACCTTGACCGTGAAGGTGGCGGCGCCGTTGTTGCCGCTCAGGCCGGTGATGTATTCCCCGGCGCGGATCGGCTCGTTGGTGGCGAGCCTGGCATGGCCGCTCAGCTCAGCTTCACAGGCGTGATAGCAGATGAAATCGCTGCCGCCGACTTCGCCGAGGGTGATTTTTTCAATGCCGGGCGCGGCGGTCGTGACGGGGTGATTGTGGCAGAAATCATATTTGAAATATTCAATGCCCCATTCGGCAAAGGTGCGCGCGTCAACGGCTTCGTTGCCGAGGGAGGCGGGCAGGTCTTCGCAGGTGTGCGTGCCGTTGGAGGAATAGATGCCGACCTTCAAGCCAAGCGCGTTGATATCGTCCACCAGCGCTTTGATGCCGCGCGGGAAGTTGGTCAGATCACCCATCATCCGGCCGTTTTCGTCGCGGGCGGAGGACTGCCAGCAGTCGTCCAGATTGATGTAGGTGTAACCGGCGGCGGCCAGACCGCTGTCGACCATGGCTTTGGCGGTTTGCAGGATCAGCTCTTCGTTGATCTTGTTGCGGAACAGGTTCCAGCTCGACCAGCCCATCGGGGGTGTGAGCGCGATGCCGTTGTCATAATTGGTTTTGGCTTCGGTCGAAACCTTCACAGCGTTGGCGGCGCGGGAAACGGCGGCGCCGGGGGTGATCAGTTTGGATTTAAGGGCGTAGCCTGTGCCGGCGGCCGCAGCCGCGGCGGCTGTAACTTTGAGAATGTTTTTTAACATAGTGCACCTCCGCATTAGTGTTATAGATTATAGTAGCAGAAAACAGAAAAAAAAGCAAGTTTCATTTTGCGGCAAACCGGCTCATGCGCAGCGCGAAGCGGGAACTGCCCGTGGAAGAACGGACAATGCCACAGCAAAGGGGCGCAATGACAAAGAAATTCAGCGGCAATGGCGGTTCCGGACACAAGGCAGGATAAGGATCTGCTCAGAAACGGAATCGCTGATAAAGCGGTCGGATGCGGCGGCTGAAAGCACATTTTCGATGAAAATAGATAATTCTTTCTTTACTAATTGTTCATTGATTTGTGACCGTTTTTGGATTATATTGTAGATATTGATCGATCGCAAAACGAAACGATAAGGATTGTAGGGAGAGAAGATGAAACGATTTCAAAAAAGCATTTCCTTGCTTTTGGCGGCTGCTCTTGTCTTTTGCCTGAGCGCCTGCGGCGGTCAGGGGCAGAAGCAGAATCAGATCGACGCCGCTGAGAAACAACGAAAAGAAGAAATTATCCGAAACAACCTGTCGATCGATTACCTTTCAGAATACAGCGAGCTGCCCGCAGAGCAGAACCGTATCGGAATTTCCGTTACGGGCGGGGGCGACTGGAACGATGACAGGTGCGTTAAAGTCGCCTTTGGCAATTCCCATGTTTATCAGTCCTTTTCCGACAGCACGCAGCTGATCTCACGCTGCCATTTATACGACGCGGAGCATCCGGAAGTCCAGATCGAAACAAAGTTTTTCGCCGTAGATAACGGCGATTCCGACGACGCCTCCTTCGGCGGCGTGCTCACCTATAAAAAAGGGCTGCCGTGCGAATATTTGCTGCTGAAGTTTGACGGTGTTCGCGCCGCTGAAAACGCCAATTGGGAAACGCCGGCCATTTTCTGGATCATTGCCCTTGAAACAGACGGAACGGTTACGGTTCTCACCGATACGCCGCTGCTCGACAAATAAGATTAAGCTGTATCCGCCTTCGCTGCGGCGTCAAACAAAACGCTGCCGCGGAGGCTTTGTTGTTTTCGTCATATTTTCCGCCCGGCGGCAATATGCTGAAACGGGGTGATGAAGATGAAAAAAGGCATACTTCCGTATTTGGTGTTTCCCGCGGCGTCGCTGCTGGTCGGTTCGGTTTCCGCCCTGCTCACGGGTGAAAACATGATGCTCTATCAAACGGTGGCAAAGCCTGCGCTCGCGCCCCCGGCAATCCTGTTCCCTCTTGTGTGGACGGTGCTCTACCTGCTCATGGGCGTCGGCGCCGCCATGGTGTATCGCGCCGACGGGCCATACCGCCGCGCGGGGCTTTGGCTGTTTTTTGCGCAGCTGGCGGTGAATTTTTTCTGGAGCCTGCTGTTTTTTAATTTGCGGGCGTTCCTGTTTGCCTTTGTCTGGCTGATCCTGCTTTTCCTTCTGGCGGCTGCCATGCTCGCTGCCTTTTTCAAAACGCGGCGGGTGGCGGGGCTGCTGCAGGTGCCTTATCTGCTTTGGCTCGCTTTTGCCGCTTACCTCAATTTTTCCGTTTACCTGTTGAACAAATGACCGGTTTCGATTTCCTTATTTTTTCAGAATAATCAGAATTAGAATTATTTTTCAGGTAAAATGCGGTATGATAACAGAGAATTCTGTCGAAACAGCCGGCGCCTGCGAACGGCCGCAGGGGGCAGGTAAGGAATTAAAACTCCGAAAGGATTGATATTTGTGAAAAACATCGTTGTAATCGGCGCAAACCAGAGCGGTCTTTCTTTTGCCAAATTTGCCGCCGACGCGGGCTTTGCCGTCAAGGTGTTTGAGGCGAAGGCAAGGGATCAGGTCGCTTATGACTGGACGGACGACATGATGGAGGAGACGTTTGCCCAGGTCGGTCTGCCGCTCCCGCCGGAAGAGATCCACACCCGCAAGCGCAGCTGGACGTTTATTCCGCCCTCAAAATGCGTCAGGGTGTTTGTTCCGGTGCCGGAAGAGGAGCTGGATTTTGCCATGTACCGCCGCCCGTTCAACGCGTGGCTGGAAGGGATGGCTGTCGAGGCCGGCGCGCAGGTCAACTATGAAACGCGGGTCGACCGGATGTTGATCGAAGACGGCAGGGCAGTCGGCGTTGTGCTGGCTGACGGCACGAAAGTGGACGCCGGTCTGGTGGTGGACTGCGGCGGCGTCAATTCCCCCATCCGCATCTCGCTGCCGGATGATTTCGGCATTGAACAACAAATTGATCCTTACGATACCTTTGTGGTGCGCCGCACCTTTTTCAACCGCCCCGAGGGCACGAAGCGCCCGCAATACACCAACTGCGCCTACCTCAAGCATTTGGGCGAGGGCGGCATTTCCTGGTGCCTGCTTTCTTATGACGAGCAGCGGGCCGACGTGCTCATCGGCCGCCTGGGCAAGATGACCGACGCCCGCTATAAAAACGCTTTGGCCGACCTGCGCCGCGATAACCCCATCATCGGCCAGACGGTCATGACCGGCGGCGAACTGCTCCGGATCCCGGTGCGTCATCCCATCGCCACGATGGTTTCCAACGGCTACGCTCTGGTGGGCGACAGCGCCTACATGACCATTCCCATGCTCGGCAGCGGCATGGCCGCCGGCATGCGCGCGGGCCGTTTCCTTGCCGATGTGATCGCCGACCCGGTCGGCGACCCGTTCTCGGTCGAAAACCTCTATCGTTATCAGAAAAAATACATGAAAGAGATCGGCGCGGAGCATTCGGCGATCAACATGATGAAGAACTGGCTGCTCAAAGCAGAGAATGAAGATATCGACTTCCTGCTCAGCAAGGGCATTGTGAACAAGAAGATGCTGGTGGAGGCGTCCGCCGGCCGTATGCTGCGCATGACGTTCCCGGAGCTGGTTTCCACCGGTTTGCGCGGCATTCAGCGCATCGACCTGCTGCTGGAGCTGGCTTTGCTGATGAACCGGATGGAAAAGCAGCTTGCCGTCGCGCAGAATATGCCCGAGCAGTACGACAAAGAAGCGCTGAAGGTCTGGCGCGAAAAATACGAAAAAGCGTTCAAAAACTGAATGGAACCGACCCAGGGCTTCTCCTTTTTGGCAAGGGGAAGCCTTTTCGGCTTACAAAGAATGCAAGCCAAGCTGTTTGACCGGTGGTGTTCGGCTGGGCAGGGAACGCCGGAGGAATCGGTAGGGGCTGACGACCTCGGCAGCCCTTCGAGCCTATGTGTTTAACTCCTTCCGTCTCGCCTGCCGGATCGGTCGGTGCTTCTGCCTGCGGCAGAGGCGTCCACCGGACGCCTGCACCCTCAGCGAGGGAGGCTATCATCTATGCAACAACATTCAATTTCTGGAGGTTTTATTATGAGTAAAACGTTCAAAAGGCTTTTATCCATTCTTCTCTGTGCTACACTGCTGTTCGGCGCATTGCCGCTGGCGGCGGTTCACGCGGCTGACCCGACTTCGGGAACCTGCGGCGAAAACCTGACGTGGAGCTACAACACAAGCACCGCTACGCTCACCATCAGCGGTACGGGTGAGATGAGCAATTATTCAATTAACAGTTACAACGGTTGTTGGGTAACCACCGCACCTTGGCAACCGTATTACAACACGATGCGAAAGCTGGTGATCGACAACGGTATCACAAATATCGGTGAGTATGCGTTCTACGGTTGTGTCGGCCTAACGAGTCTGACCATCTCCGATAGTGTTACGAGCATCGGCAGTTATGCGTTCAGCGGCTGTACCGGTCTGACGAGCGTGACCATTCCCGACAGCGTCACGAGCATCGGCAGTTATGCGTTCAGCGGCTGCACCGGCCTGACGAGTGTGTCCATTGGCAACAGCGTCACGAGCATCGGTAGTTTTTCGTTTTCCAGTTGCACCGGGTTGACGAGCGTGACCATCCCCGACAGCGTAACGAGCATCAGAGATTATGTGTTCTACGGCTGCACCGGTTTGACAAACGTGACCATTGGCAACAGCGTCACGAGCATCGGCAATTGTGCGCTCAGCGGCTGCACCGGCCTGACGAGCGTAACCATTCCAGACAGCGTAACGAGCATCGGCAGATCTGCGTTCTACGACTGCACCAGTTTGACGGCGATCACAGTCGCCGTCAATAACCTCAATTTTGTTTCTGATGTATTTGGTGTGCTTTATGATAAGTCCAAATCGGTATTGCTCCAGTATCCCATTGGTAATTCTCGCACAACCTTTTCCATCCCCGATGGCGTCACGAGCATCGGCTATGATGCGTTCTATGGCTGTACCGGTCTGACGAGCGTGACCATTCCCGACAGCGTCACGAGCATCGGCGTTTATGCGTTCCGCGGCTGCACCGGCCTGACGAGCGCGACCATCCCCAACAGCGTTACGAACATCGGCTATGATGCGTTCAACGGCTGTATCGGTCTGACAAATGTGACCATCGGCAACAGCATCACAAGCATCAATAATTCTGCGTTCCGCGGCTGCACCGGGTTGACGAGCGTGACCATCCCCAACAGTGTCACAAACATCGATAATTCTGCGTTCAGCGGCTGCACCGGGTTGACGAGCGTGACCATCCCCAACAGTGTCACAAACATCGATAATTCTGCGTTCAGCGGCTGCAC
>CADBPL010000190.1 GCA_902796535.1 Oscillospiraceae bacterium | reverse complement strand
CCTTGAAGCCGCAGGCCTTGAACAGGGCGATGTGCAGCGGCACGGAGGCGATCCATTCATCGCCGCGGTGCACGTGGGTGGTGCGCATGAAGTGATCGTCCACCGCGTGGGCAAAGTGATAGGTCGGGATGCCGTCGGCCTTGAGCAGCACCGCGTCGGTGATGTTTTCGGGCATTTCGATTTTGCCGCGGATCACATCCTCAAACACGATGCGTTTCTCCTCCTGCCCGTTGGAGCGCAGGCGCAGCACCCAGCTTTCGCCCGCCTTCACGCGGCGTTCCTGCTCCTCGTAGCTCAGCTCGCGGCATTTGGCGTATTTGCCGAAATAGCCCTTGATCAGCGCGCCGTCCTTTTCCTGCTGTTCGCGCAGGGCGGTCAGATCGTCTTCGGAGCAGAAGCACGGATAAGCCAGCCCCTGCTGCACCAGACTTTTGGCGATGGTCTGATAGACCTCGGCGCGTTTGCTCTGGGTATAAGGGCCGTAGGCGCCGCTTTCGGTGCCAAAGCCGGTCACACCCTCGGTGAACTGAATGCCGAACGCCTGAAACCCCTCGATAATGGCGGTCACGCCGTCGGCGATCTCACGCTTTTTGTCGGTGTCTTCGATGCGCAAATACGCGACGCCGCCGCTCGCCTTCGCGGTGAGCACGTCGGACAGCGCCGTGAACAGCCCGCCGATGTGCAGAAAGCCGGTCGGGCTCGGCGCAAAACGCGTCACGCGCGCGCCCTCGGGCAGGTTCCGCGGCGGATAGATCGTCTCATAATCCTGCGGTGTTTTGCTGATGTGCGGAAACAGCAGCTGCGCTAATTTTTCGTTGTTTGTCATGTGGTGTGATTCCTCTATTCTGTCTTCAGATTTATGGATCCATCAGGAAAGGCCGAAGCCCTTCCTTTTTCTTCATTCTTCCTCCGGATCGGCCGCGGACAAATTCCGCATCGTGCGCTTGACGTCCCCCAACCGGTCGTTCTGCGCCGTGAGCTTTGCCCGGGCGTGCAGCTCAAAGGGCACGGCCTCGGGCGGGACCGGCCGTGATTTTCGGTAAAGCACAACGACCACCACCGCGCCGGCGACCGCGCCGATGATCACCGGCACGACCGACAGCCGCCGATACCACCGCAGCATTCTCGGCGCAGCGTCGCCGGAATCGCCGAGGTCGGGGTCGTTTTCAATGCCCTCATAGCCGTTGTTGAACCAGTCGTCCTCATATGTGTCGTAAACTTCTTCCTTTGATTCGGCGGCCGCGCTGCTCGCCTCCTCAGCCAGGGCCGAAAGCCCAAAGCCGAACAGAAGCAGGCAGACCGAAAGAATCAGGATCGCTTTTTTTACCATTTTCATACCCCGTGAACCGGTTGGAGCGGTTCGCTTCCCCTTTGTCATTCTGACTTGCTAACGCAGCTTGTTGACCGCGACCCAGACCAGCTCGCCCGCGGCGGCAACACCGGCGGCAACGCCGGCGAACCATTGCAGCGTGCGGCTCAGGCTCAGCGGCACTTCACCCACGATTTTGCCGGTCTGACCGTTCATGAAAAACTGGTGGGTAAACCCGTTACGGCTGTAATTCACCGTCCACACCGGCATCAGCACATATTGGGCGCGCAGCGTTTTGTAAAGGTGCCGAACGGTTTTGACCTGCGCGTAAGCGTCCGTGAGGATCGATTCCCGCGCCGCGCGCAGCGAATCGGCTTCGAGCTGTTCGCGCACCTGCCGGAACGCCTGCTGCGCCGTGAGGCTGTTTCGTTCGGCAACAAAGCCCGCCATCAGCGCCGGATCAAACGGCACAAGCATGGTCAGGTCGAACGGGCCGAGCAAATCCGCCAGATGCCCGTTCACCTTTTCGCTCGCGAGCACCGGCACGCTGCGGTAATCGGCCGTTACGGCGCGATAATGGAAATAATCTTTGGCGGTCATGACCTCGCTGCGATCGGTGCGCAGCGTCGAGGTGGCCGTGGAAACCGCGTGCAGATGCGTCTCGATCTCACAGTCAAACAACCAGAACGGCACGTAAATGCCGCTGACCCGGCCGGATCTTACGGCATGGAGAAAGCCGGGATCGATCAGTTTTTTTCTGCTGAACCAGTGGGCAAAACGATCCTGCGCCTGAACGCGGTCAATGGCAAACGGCAGCACCGCTTCCGGGTCGATCGTGTCGGGCAGCATCATGGGCGCCATGGCCGGCGCGCCGCAAAAGCAGCAAAAGGAGGAGACGTCCGCCTCATCCGCGATCACCTGCGCGCCGCAGTTCTCGCACAAAAAGCCGTCGCGATCCGCTTGCTTCTGCGGCCGCTCCTGCAGCAGACCGAGCACCGCTTCCTCCCGCTGCACCAGCAGCTCTTCCGGGGGAAGCTCCGCCTCGCAGGCGTCGCAGTGCGCCGTCTTTTCGGCTTCGTTCAAACGCAGCGGCTCACCGCAATAGGGGCAGGTTTTGCTGTACGGCATATCGCGCTTTCTCCTTTACTGAGCTTTTTTGGTCGTTCTGGCCGGCGCCTTTTTGGGATCCGCCGGCCTTTTGGTTCGGCTCGACGGCTCGTTCTCTTTGACGGGCGCGGTGGTCGGCCGTCTTCTTCTGCTTGAGGATTCCTCTGCATCGGCCGGCGCGGTGGTCATTTTTCGGGCGGCCGGATCATCCTGCGCCCTGATCTCCCCATAAGCCAGCCTGTCGGTCGTGAACCGGCGCACACCCGCGTCATACAGCGCTTTGGCCTGCTTCGGCTTGTTGACGCCGCAGGCATAAAGCGTCAGCCCCGCGTCGATAAACGATTGGATCTGTTCGGTTTTCCGGTTTTTGTCCGCCGGGAAAAAGACGCCGATCTGCGGCGTTTCTTTCGCCGCGGCCAGCACTTTGGCGCTGAGCTTTTGCGCGTAACGGCAAAGCAGGACGTTCTCTTGTTCCAGCTTTAACGTTTCGCCCGCCAGCAGCTCCTGCGCTTTGCTCAGCTGCTCTTCTTCGGCGAACACGAACACATATTCTTTTTTGCGGCCGCCGCCGACGCAGCGGAACAAGTCCTCCACACAGTCGGCGCCGCTTTGCTTCACTTCGATCACGGGCGTCATGCCGTATTTGGAGCAGATCAGCAGCACCTGTTCCAGCGTCGGAACGGTCAGCAGATCGTCTTTTTTGTATTGCTTTTTGCCGTGCCCTTTGTTGACGCGGCAGCACAAAAGCTGTTTATAGGTCATTTTTTCAACCTTGCCCCGGCCGTTTGTCGTGCCGTTGATCCGGTCTTCCGCCATCACGACCCAAACGCCGTCCGCCGTGCGGCGCACCTCAAACTGAACGCCGCTGTAATCATTCTGACCGGCCAAGGCAAACGCAGGCGAGGTGTTGGCAGGCGCAAGAGCGGAAAGCCCGCGGGCCGCCGTGAGCGTCACGTCCGTTTTTCCGCTCAGCCCGGCCTGTTCAACGGAGATGAACTTCGGCTTTCGTTTGGCAAGGAACACCGTGCCCGCCGCAAGACCGGCCAGCACGACCGCGGCCGCGACGGCAAGGAGGATGGCTTTTTTGCTGAACCGTTTCAAACTGTCACCTTCTAAATCAGTTAAAATTCACGCTTTTGAAATCCTTGCGGACAAAGAACAGCGGAATGAGCACGAACACGCCGATGATCGCCGCCGCCGCGTAAATGTGCGGCACGGGGATTTTCACCAGCTCGTGGTATTCGTTCATGTAGGTTGTGCTGCTGAACGCGGAGATCACGCGGGAGCCGACCGCCGGGCCGATGACCATGGGGATGAGCACCATGAAAATCATGCGGATGCCTTGAAAACGACCCGCCATGCCCTCCGGCGTAAAATCGCGGATGGAGGCGTTGAGGATGATCGTCAGCAGCCCGTAACCGGCAAACATCATCAGCGCGCACAGGCCGAAAACGCCCAGCCGACGCGCCAGCGAAAGGCTGACGAGCCCCACCACAAACAGCGCGACGGACAGCATGGCAAAACGGCTTTTGCCGAGCTTGTCGATCATTTTGCCGAGCATGACCATGCCCGTGACGAGCAGCCCGACGGCAGCCACGGCAACGATCGCGGCAACGGGCGTGATGTGGAGGTTATCAAAGCTGAATTTCAGATAATGTTCCAGATAAATGAAGATATAGGGCATGAACACCTGAACGGCGGTGGTGAAAACGCCCATGGCAACAAGGGAAATGTAAAGCGAGCGGTTCTCTTTGATGACCGAGGGGCGGAAGCCGTAGGTCAGATCCTTCCAGTAGCTCTCCTGCTTTTTTTCGCCGGAAAGCGAATCCCTGACCGTGAACAGGCCCAGCACGCCGCAGGCCGTGACCAGCAGGCCAAGCCCGATGAAGCAGGCGGAATAGCCCGCCACGTCAACGAGCAGACCGAACACGACCGAAACGATGACCGTGGCGAACACCGACATGAGCGCCAGCACGGATTCGACCGTGCCGCGGTTGGACACGTCGGTCACGTCGGTGACCCAGGCGTTGAACGCCGCGTCGTTGCTGGTGGAGCCGAAAAAGGTCATGACGCAGTCCATGATGATGACCACGCTCACCGTAGCCGCCACGATGGCGGCGGTGTCGGTCAGGCCGAAGAGCTTGCCGACGCTTTCACGGCTGATGAAGGCGAACACGCACACCGAAAGCCCCCAGATGATGTAGCCGCCCGAAAGGAACAGCTTGCGGCGGTTGAGCTTGTCGCTGAGCGCACCCATGACAAGGGTGGTGAGCATGGCGGTCACCGCGCTGGCGCTGACCATGAGGCTGATCTTTTCATGCGTCGCGCCGATCTTGTTGAACAGGAACGTGTTGAAATAAATGTTTTCGACCGCCCACGCGATCTG
>CADBPL010000189.1 GCA_902796535.1 Oscillospiraceae bacterium | reverse complement strand
AGAGCAGACCGTTCGGCTTGTCGAGATACCACTCGCCGGGCGTGTCCAGCGCTTCAAAGACGTTTTCCAAAAAGTATCGCTCGTTTTTATGAAACGTCATGGCAGACGGCTTGGTAAACGCCAGCACCCCGGAAGCCGGATCATAGCTCTTGACGCGCAGCATCTCATCTTTCCAAAAATGCAGCACACGCACGACAACGTCGCCGATATTCTGCATGGCGGGAATATCATTTCTGTCGGCGATCAGCGCCGTATAGCCTTTGTGAAAATTGGCGTCGACCTGAAGATCCGGGTTGATACAATACCGTTCGTCCACGTCGTGGATCATCAGATAGCCGCTCTCCGGATACCGCGTGCGCGGCAGCGTTGTTTTGTCGTTAAAAAGGATGTTGAAATCCGCCTGTTTTCCGACGAACTTTCTCAGCGCCTGCACGCCGTTGACCGTGCAGGCTTCAAAGCCGGTGTAAGCCCTGCCTGCCGTGAACACCACACGTTCGCCGTTGTAGGCCTTATAGGTCACGTTCGCCTGATCGGCGCCGTCAAAGCGGACGGTGTCGTCAAACGTGTAAGTGCCCGCGCGAAAATAAACGGTGGTGTTTTCGCCGGTCAGCACGGCTTTTGCCTTGGCGGCCGAAAGCGTGGCAAGCGGCGAAGCAAGGGTTCCGTCATTGCCGTCATTGCCGTCGGGCGCAACAAACAGCTCGCCGCCCGCGGCAAACGACCTGAAGCAAAGCGAAAACGGGAAAAGCAAAATGGCCGATAACAAAATGGAAAGCAGCTTTTTCATATTTATTACCTCCGTTCTCCTGTATCATAGCATAGAAAAAGGCAAAAAACAAGAAAGAGATGGGTTGACAAATACCCTTATGGGGTATATAATATCACCGAACAAATACCCATGTGGGGTATGTATTGCTTCGTTTGAACCATCAGAGGAGGGACGAACCCATGCAAGAGGAGACTTGCTGCGAACGCAAAAAGAAAAGAAGCGAAACAGAACAAAAGGCGCTGATGAACCGCCTCAAGCGCATTGAGGGACAGGTGCGCGGCGTGGAAAAAATGCTGGAGCAGGACGCCTACTGCCCGGACATTCTGGTGCAGGTTGCCGCCATCAACAACGCGCTGAACAGCTTCAACAAGGTGCTGCTGGCCTCACATATGCGCAGCTGCGTGGCGGAGGATATCCGCGCCGGCAAGGATGAAACGATCGACGAGCTGGTCGAAACGCTGCAGAAGGTGATGAAATGAGCAACAAGATCAATACGGAGCAATACAATGTGACCGGCATGAGCTGCGCCGCCTGCAGCGCCCGAGTGGAAAAGGCGGTTAAGGCGGTGCCGGGCGTGGAAAGCTGCGCGGTGAGCCTGCTGACCAACTCAATGGGCGTAACGGGAACGGCAAGCGAAGCGGCGATCATCCGGGCAGTGGAAAAGGCCGGCTACGGCGCAGCCAAAAAAGGCAAAAAAGCAGCCGGTCCATCCCCTGCCGCCGAACCGCTGCAGGATACGGAAACGCCCCGGCTGAAAAAAAGGCTGATCGGGTCGGGCGCGGTTTTGCTCGTGCTGATGTATGTTTCGATGGGGCACATGATGGCTCATTTCCCTGTGCCACAGGCGTTCGACAACCTCGTGTTCCTCGGCGTGTTTGAAATGCTGCTGGCCATTGTCATCATGATCATCAACGGCAAATTTTTCACCGTCGGCTTCCGTTCGCTCTTTCACGGCGCGCCGAACATGGACACGCTCGTGGCGCTCGGTTCAGGCGCCTCCTTTGCCTATTCGTTAGCGGAGTTGTTTCTGATGATCACAGCGCAGGGAAACGGCGACGAAGCTGCCGTGATGCGCGGCGGCATGAACCTGTATTTTGAATCGGCGGCGATGATCCCGACGCTCATCACCGTCGGCAAGCTGCTCGAAGCCCTGTCAAAGGGGCGCACGACGAACGCACTCAAGGGGCTGATGAAGCTCGCGCCCCAAACGGCGCTCCTCTATGAAAACGGAGAAGAAAAAGAGGTCGGCATCGAACAGATCAAGACCGGCGATGTTTTTGCGGTCAAGCCCGGCGCAAGCATTCCCGTGGACGGCGTGGTCGTGTTCGGCGCTTCGAGCGTGGATGAATCCGCGCTGACGGGCGAAAGCATCCCCGTCGATAAGGAGATCGGCTCAGCCGTCAGCGCCGCCACCATCAACAAAACAGGCTACCTGCGCTGCCGCGCGACGCGGGTGGGCGAGGACACGACGCTGGCGCAGATCATCCAAACCGTGAGCGACGCGGCAGCAACCAAGGCGCCGCTGGCAAGGATCGCCGACAAGGCTTCGGCCGTGTTCGTTCCGGCGGTCATGGGCCTTTCGCTGCTCACCTTCGTCGGCTGGCTCTTAGCAGGCCGGGATTTTGCTTTTTCAATGGCGCGCGCCATTTCCGTTCTGGTCATCAGCTGCCCGTGCGCGCTGGGGCTGGCCACGCCGGTGGCCATCATGGTCAGCAGCGGCGTCGGTGCCAAAAACGGCATTTTGTATAAAACCGCCGCCTCGCTTGAGGCCATCGGGCGCGCCGAAGTCGTTGCGCTGGACAAAACGGGCACGGTCACCGCGGGCAAACCCATTGTCACCGATCTGCTGCCAAACGGCGTCACGCAAACCGAGCTGCTCACACTTGCCGCCGCTTTGGAAAAGAACAGCGAGCATCCGCTGGCCAAAGCGATTCTGGAAAAGGCGGGCGATCTGCCGCTGCCTCAAGTGACAGAGTTTGAAGCGCTGCCCGGCAACGGCCTGAGAGCCGGGTATGACGGCAGCGTTTTGCAGGGCGGCAGTTACCGCTATATGGCGGCGCAGTGCGAGATCCCGCAAGCCATGGAGCAAGCGGTTCAAAGCATGGCGCAGCAGGGCAAAACGCCGCTTTTGTTTGCCCGGGACGGTAAGCTCCTCGGCGCGTTCGGCGTGGCAGACGCCATCAAAGCCGATTCCGCGCAGGCCGTGCGGGAACTGAAGGGCATGGGCGTGAAAACGGTTTTGCTCACCGGTGACAATGAGCGCACAGCCAAAGCCATCGGCGCGCAGGCCGGTGTGGACGACGTGATTGCCGGGGTGCTGCCCGACGGCAAGGCTGCCGTCATCGGGCGGTTGAAGCGGCAGGGAAAGACCGTTATGGTCGGCGACGGCGTCAACGACGCGCCTGCCCTGACCGCCGCCGACGTGGGCGTCGCCATTGGCGCGGGGGCGGATATTGCGCTCGACGCCGCCGACGTGGTGCTGGTGAAAAGCCGCCTGACCGACGCGGCCGCCGCCATTCGCCTGAGCCGCGCCGCCATTCGCACCATCCACCAGAATCTGTTCTGGGCGTTTTTCTACAACGCCGCGTGCATTCCCCTTGCCATGGGGCTTTACGGCGTGGCCATGAAGCCGGCCTACGGGGCGGCTGCCATGGCGCTGTCGAGCGTTTGCGTTTGCTTAAACGCGCTGCGGCTCAACCGGGTGAAGCTCTATGACGCAAGCCGCGATAAACGAATCAAAACAAAGAAAAATGAAAAGGAGAAAACCGAAATGACAAAAACGATTCATATTGAAGGCATGATGTGCCCCCACTGCGAAGCCCGCGTGAAGCAGGCGCTCGAGGCGATCGACGGCGTGGAAAGCGCCGAAGCCGACCACAACGAAAACAGAGCGACCGTGACGCTGAGCAAAGCGGTTGCGGACGAAACGCTGACAGCGGCCGTGGAAGCGCAGGGGTATAAGGTGCTGAGCTGAACGAACCTGAGGTCAGCTGAATCCGGCCTTGCCGGGCAAAAAAAGGCCCGCCATGAACCTTCCTTCAATGTGAAGCGTTCATGGCGGGTTCTGTTCCCTTACTTCCGGTTTTTGATCTGCCACTTGTTTTCATACATCAGCTTATCCGCGCGGCGCACCACGTCGTCAACCATCAGATCCTCGTTCGGGTCGTACACGGCCATGCCGAACGCAATGTCAACCCGTTCCCAGATTTCCGTTGCGGCTTCGCTTTTTTTGGCGCAGACCTCGTTAAAGGTTTGAACGAGCGTTTCGCGGTTTTCAAAATCATGGTTGAGCAGAACCGCGGCAAATTCATCGCCGCCGATGCGGAACACGGGGCTTCTGCGGAACACCTCGCAAATCGTCTTTGACGCCGCTTTGAGGTAGATATCGCCCTTGTCGTGTCCGTTTTGGTCGTTGACCACCTTCAGGCCGTTGCAGTCGAAGATGCAGACGGCAAATTGCGGTTTGGGATCGTCGCTTTCGACACTGGTCTGCAGGTTTTTCATGTAGAGATCAAACGCGCCCTTGTTGTGAACCGAGGTCAGCGCGTCGGCATAGGCCAGATCGTTCAGGTCGCTGATGTAGGTTTTCAGGTGCGACACCAGCTTTTTGAAGGTTCTGGTCAGAATGCCGACCTCGTCCTTGCCGTCATACTCCAGCTGGTAGTCATAGTTGCCGTCGTCAACCTGCTCCGCCGCCTCGGTCAGGTTGCGAAGCGGCCTGGTGATGTGCTCGCTGAAATGGGTGATCAGGAACACGAAGATGAGAAGCAAAAGAGCAAACGCAATCACGATCCAGATGCTCCAATGGAACCAGAGGGCGTTGACTTCCTTTGTCGGCACCGTGACGTTGAGCCGCATTCCGTTGCTCAGCGGCCGCCAGACCGCATTTTTTTCCACACCGTCATATTCATACCGGATCATTTCAGAGTCGCTGATCAGCCCGTCGGGAACCTTGGGCTGCTCTTTCATCGTCGTGACGTCGATGCGCGGATGATAGACAATATTGCCGTCTTGATCGTTGATGAACGCATAGCCGTTTTCATAGAGCGTAATATTGTCGACCTGCCGCGCCATGGACGAATAATCGATCTCAATGCCGATCACGCCGATGAAACGGTCTTCAAAATAAACCGGCACATTGTAGGAAATAACGCGCACGTCAAGGTTGTCGGTGATATAGGGCGGCAGCCAGATGGGCTCGCCTGTGGCCTTGGGCACGGTGAACCAGACGAGCGCGTCGGTGTTTTCCGTGTCGTAAAGCGTGATGTCGGTAACCTCGTGCGCTTTAAAGCCATCGCCGTCTAAATTCACATACCAAAAGCCCTTCTCCGTGGTCGAAACCGACGGATCGATGCGGTAATAATAGGTCAGTACGCCAAAGGTTTTGTAGGTCAGCTTTTTGAAAATGTCGTCCACACGGCCAAGGTGTGCCTGCAGCCGCGCGTCGTCGATCCCGTCCAGATCGGATTCCACATAGGCAGAAACCATTTCAACGGATTGTTCGACGCTTTCAAAATAGTGATCCAGATTCCTTTGGCCGGATTCACACATAAGCATGAGCATCTGTCTGGCGCTGGTATTGCTGACGTTGCGGATGACCAGAATGCCCGAAAAGGTCGACGCCAGAATGACGACCAGAATGGCGCAGGTGGTCATGAGCATGATTTTGGTTTTGATCGAGTGTTTATTCATCCCCTTCATGAGCCTGTCCTTCCTTAATTTATTTTCCGTTACTCTTGCTTTTTGTGGATATTGGAAATATCGTCGAAGGTTCCGCCGCCGTCGTCATCCGGGGCGCGGAATTCACCTTTTTCCGCCAGATGCAGGAACGCGTCGACCACATCCGGGGTCAGCTGTGTGCCGGACGCTTCTTTGATGATGCTGACCGCCTTGTCATAATTCATGCGCTTGCGATAAGGTCGATCCGAATACATGGCGTCAAAGGTGTCGGCCACCGCAATGATTTGCGCCACGCGAGGAATTTCACCCTCATGCAGCCCTTTCGGATACCCTTTGCCGTCCGGCCGTTCATGGTGCGCTTCAGCGCCGACGACGAGGTCAGGCATGAGGCTGATGCCGTGGAGCACGTCTGAACCGCGCTGCGTGTGAGATTTGATGATGCTGAATTCTTCATCCGTGAGCTTGCCGGGCTTGTTGAGCACCTGATCGGGGATGCTGATCTTACCGATATCGTGCATGAGCGCGATGTTGGTGTATTGCTCAACCGTTTCTTCGTCATATCCGAGTTCTCTGGTCAGCATCTCCGTATATTTCGCAACGCGGAACGAGTGACCCTGGGTATAGGAATCCTTCATATCGATGACCTTCGCGAAGGATTCGATGATTTCACGGATCAGCTGCTTGTCGCGCTGCTGCTGCTCCTTAAGCCGTTCCACCTCGTCGGCCTTGTAGTTGTTGATCGACATTCTCAGGCCGATAAAAACGCACGCCGTGAGGAACACGGCAGCAATGATAACGATGAGGAGCACATAGCTGCGCGTGTAATTGCTGATCTCATCCATGGAAATATCCGCGCCGGCATAGGCAACGCAGCGACCCGCGGAATCTCTGATCGGCTCATACCGCGTCAGCAGCCAGCCGAAGGAATCGTTGCTTTCAATATTATCGATCTCCCTGCCCGCCAGCAGCGCCGGCAGATACGGCTCCCACGATTCGTCAAACTCCTGCAGCTCACCCAGCTCGCCCGCTTCCTCGGGGTCGGTGTCAAACACCACGTGGCAGCCGTCTTCCCGAATCTGATAAACGTAGAGATACTTCAGGTAAGGCGTATTCTCATACACGTCCTTGAGCATGGCAAAGGTTTCGTCATAAACAGCGTCGCTGCCGTTGGCCAGCCACCCGTCGATCAGATCGCCGTTGATCATGTTGGCAGCCAGTCTGGCAGCGCCGGCGACTGACTGCTCCCGATTTTTTCGGATCTGCGAGGTCAGAATGCTGACACTGGTCACGGTGATGGCGGTGCACATGATAATTGCCATCGCGACCCAAAGAATAAGTAAGCGCCGATGCCGCCCGTCACGGCCGTTTTGCGTTTTCATACTTAAACTCTCCATTTTGATGAGTATTTAATTTATTATAATATATTTCGGTTCAGCAGTCAATCAAAAAAAGCGCTCGCTGAGAAAAAATGTTTTGTTTAAATCTACGAAAACGCGTCGCGCGTTAAATAAAGGCCGATACAACGGAAAAGAGCTTGATTCTGACTGAAAAAACCAATATAATAAAAAGTAAGATGTGCCATTATGTCAAATAAAGGAGTGTCAAATTCATGAAGATCTGTCAAAAAACGATTGCTGTGATCCTGAGCCTTTGCCTGCTTCTGTCCGCGCTGGCGGTTTCCGCCGCCGCAGAAGAAACCAGGGAGCCTGTCCAAATCACCATTGAACGTGTGGAAGCCACACAGCTCAAATCGGACGATCAGGAAACAGTCTTGCAGCTGACCATGACCATTCGCGCCGCAAGTGACGAAAACGGCACGCCTGCCGCCGCCTTTGATACGTTTGACGAAAATGCAGAGCTCACCATATACGAGGGGCTTTATCTGAATCTGTTCAGAATGTCGGAGCGTCCGGAAGAGGAATTGTATCAAAAAGCAACCATTGCCAAGGCCAAGCCCGTTTCTTATGAAGCCGGCGTGCTGACGCTTGACGTATTCTCAACAAACGGTCAGGCGGGCGCCAAAATGGTCGCCATCGGGCTGAAAGATTATGAAGATATCGCGATGTTTCAATTTGATCTGCCCGAGGGTCTGTTGAAGGATTCCGCTTCCGGTTTGATCAGCATGGGCTCCGAAGAAGGAATCGTTAAACAAGTGACCGGTTTGACCGTGATTCCGGTTCAGCTGCCCTTGACAATTGCCACCTTTTTGAAAGGCTTCATCACGGGCAACACAACGCTGGTGACCAGCGGCATCGCGGCCACGCTTTTTGCCCTGCCTGTCGTTGCGCTGATCACAGCCGTCAGACTCAACCGTTTTTACAGCATCTATAACATCAATGTGACCAGAGAAGTGTTTGAACTGGCTGCCGTCATTGTGGGATTTATCGGCGTCGGCGCCGTTCTGGCTCCCCTGATCATTCTGTTTATCCACTGACCGAAAAAAGGCCGATTAAACCAAGCGCCCCGCAAGCCGTTGTTCCATACGGTTTGCGGGGTGCTTTTTGATCCGAAATCAAGCCAGCATTTCAAAGCTTTCCAGCGGGCGGCCGGCACGCTCCACGGCGTATTCATGCGCCGTTTCGGTCGGGAACACGAGGTTGCCGTCTTCAACGGTGAAATCGACCGCTTCGCCGGTTTCCAGATCGCGCACACGGGCGTTTTCAAACGGCTTGTGCACACGGCAGACGTTCCCGACAAGGCTGCGGATGATGGCGTAGGCGATCTCGCCGTTTCTTGTTTCCGCGCTGGCCAGAAACGCGCCCTCGCCGCGCAGCGAATAAAACGCCGCATCGCCCAGCGAAGCATCCCACGCCGGGAAAAAGCGCAGCACGCCGCCCTGGCTCTGGAACAGCATTTCGCTGATGACCTGCGCGGTGTAGGCGCTGCCCTTGCTCACGGAATAGTCGCAGTCATGCGCAACGGGCGCGTCCAGATTTCCGCCCTCTTCATACTGTTCGGGCAGCAGGCGCAGGATTCGCCCGGCATAGGCGGCGTCGCCCATGCGCAGCCGCGCGATCATGCCGAAGGAGCGATCCCACGGAATCTCGTTGTCGCGCACGTATTTTTTGACGGTTTTGCGGGCGGCTTCGATCATTTCGGGCGTGGCGCCGTGCCATGCGTCCACCTCGCCCGTGTAACAGATGGGCGCGAGGTCGGTCACGCAGGGCGGGCCGTAATCGAGTGTGGTGTCGTCGGTGTCGACCGCGGTCTTCCATGTGCCGTCCGGCCAGACGGCGTAATCGGCGCGCAGCGCCGCCAGATCGGCCTTCCACGCGGCCGAAAGCTCCGCATCCGTTCTGAGGATGTCGGCGGCCTTCGCGGCGGCGTCCAGCGTGCGGCGCACCATGCACAGGTCGATGAGCGAATCGGTCATATATTCGTTAGACAGGCCGATGGTGTTCGTGAACTCCTGACTGCGGGAGGGGAAGATGTATTTTTGACCGGTCTGTTCGTCGGTGAGCAGATATTCATGGTAAAAGATCGCCGCGTCGCGCAGCGGCGGGTAGCCGACCTCGCGCAGAAAATCCACGTCGCCGGTGTGGGTATAGTAATCCCAGCAGTACTTCACGCTCTCACCCGTGGTCGAAATATTCATCATGGTGCCGTTGAGGTTGATAGCGGAGGTCGTGACGGTGCCGATGGTGGAAATGGCGTGCGGGTAGGCGGTGCCGTTGAGGTGATAATAATCCCGTGTAAAGGCCTGAAGCTTTTCACGCGCCATAAAGAGCAGGTGGAACCACGGCTCGAGCAGCTCGGCGTGGTTGGTGGGCAGCAGCCCTAAATTGGTTTTGGCCTGCTCATAGGTGAGGATATGGTGCCCCCAATTCGCGTAGGAGGACTGGTACCACGGCGCAAGGTAGCCGGCAGGCTGCCGCCCCGGCATACGTGAGGCCAGCGCCTGATAAACGCCCCAGTACCACGGGCGCGAAAGCTTCGGGTCGGGCAGACGGATCCATGAGCGCTTCCAGATATGGCGGTACCATTCGGTGCAGTTGCTCACCACAATGGGCGCGTGATAATCCCACACGCGCTGCAGCCGCCGTTTGGCCTCGCCCACGGTGTCGGCCGCATCGTAGGTGGAAACGACGGTGAGGAGGAAGCAGGCCTCCCGTCCGGCGGGACGCCCTTCGGCCATGACCTTTGAGCCGACCGCGTAAGCCTTGATGTGATCGGAAGCGCGCATCATCACCGTGTAATGCACGTCCGGCGAACGCGCGGGGTCGTGACCGGTTTTCAGGCGCATGGTGAAGCCGAAATAAGGCCCGTCCACAAAGGGAACGGGGGTATAATACCGCTCGATCTCATCCTCCTGCCGTTTGATCTCATCGGGCGAGAGATACCCGATGTTGGCGCAGACCTCCATCGGGTCTTTGGTCAATTCCAGCGAGATTTTGCCCATATGCCCCGCGCGGGGACTGGCCGTGCAGCCGATGAACAGCACGTTTTCGGCGGGCGACATGCAGCTTGTGGTGGTGAAGCCCTCGCCGCAGATGACGCCGTTCTGGTTGCCGCAGCCGTAGGTCTGGGTGACCACGCCGCTGTGCAATTCCATGCGCTCTTTGATATGTGCCTGCACGCCGCCGCTGATCAGGTGCAGCGTCAGCCGCGCCGCCGAGGTCTGGTTGGGCTGATTGTTGCGGTTGTTCGCCGCCGCGAACACGTCCTGCTTGAGCGTGGGGTCGCCTGCCACAATGCGTTCGCGCAGTTCCTCCAGACCGCCGGGCAGATAACACGGCGGGTCGGAATCGAAATCGTCCCACCACAGGTCGTTCTTGCAGATATGATAGGTATAGTTATCCGGCGTGCCATGAATGGCGGCGCCGAGGTCGCCCGCGCCGATGACGTAGGCGCGGCGGAAATCCGGCACGGTGCCCATGCGCTCATAGACGTGCTTTTTCGCTTCTTTTTCGCCGTCGGTGTTGATGCGCATTCTTCCCGGCGTCATGGTCTCGTCCGGCATATGCGGCAGAATGCCCGTCAGGGGCTTTTTGCGGTGGTTCATACTCTCTCATTCCTTTCTTTTATGAGCCGCAGCGGCGTACAGACGGCGCGCAGAACGGTGTTGGCGAATACGCGCAGCTTCATGTCCAGCTTGATATCCGTCGGGAGCGAAGCCTCATCGGTATACCAGAACGTCGGCATCATGCGCGCATCGGGCTCGTCCTCGTGCAGATATAATCCCCAGCCCTCGCTCAGGATGGTCACGCCGTAGGCGCGCAGATCGGCCACGAGCTGCTTCGTTACCGACGCCGGATCGGTGAAGCCCGAAAACCAGTTGAATTCGCCGACAAAGAGCGCGTTTTTGAAAAAGCGCCAGCTCAATTCCAGCCCCAGCAGATTCTTTGCCTGAGCCGCCGAAAGGCTCTTGCTCTTAGCCGAAGCCATGACGCCGTCCAGCTTTTTCACGTTCCGGCCGGAAAGCGCGGCGTTGTTGAGCAGACTGACGCCGCCGTCCTGACAGCTGTTGTGGCATTGCCGGAAGGTGCGCGGGTTGAAGCCGCCCACATTCGCTTCAAAACAGTTGATAAACTCGATCACGTCGTCCGCCGCCGCGCCGTAATAGGCAGCGCAGAATTCGCGGATATGCCGCTCAACGTCGGCGTCGGGGTCCCACATCAGCTTGAGCAGCAGATAGACGCGCAGCTCGTGGAATTCGCCCGCCACGCTCACCTCGCCGCAGCCGTTGTCAAACACGCCGACCACGTTATGATCGCGGAAATATTGATAGCGCCTTTGCAGGGTGGTGAGGTTCGGGAACAGCGCGTAATAATACTGGAAATCCGTGCTGTAATCCCAGATATACAGCCGGTCGGTCAGCTTCGACCAGCCCGAAAAATCAACGTCGAACGCCTTGTTGGGCGGGCAGGCCGGATCGTCAAGGTCGTGCAGCGTGCAGGTGTTCATGGCGCACAGGCGGATGACCACATTGTCGCCCACCGTCAGGCCCGCGGGCGGCCGCTGCGAGCGCTGATAGGCCAGCGTTTCGATCTGCGCCGCCGGGTGCGTCTGTTTGATTTCAGCCGCCAGGCGGTTCACAAAATCCAGCAGCGCGGCGCTGTCGACCCCGCCGTGGGCGGCATTGAAGGCGCGGCATTTTTCGCATTGGCAAAAATCCATGCTGTCGTTCTGCGACACGCTCAGAATCGCGTTATACTGTGAAAAATAGCTTTCGGCATAGGCCAGCGCCAGGCGGAACACACCCTCGCTGCGCAGGCAGGGCTGCCGGTTCGGGCTGCGCACACCGGCTTCATCGGCGCCGAAATAGTCGGGGTGCTCGTCAAACAGCGTTTGCGGCACGATCTGCTGCATGGTGTGAACGCTGCTGACAGCCAATTCATAGCGCCCGCCGCCCAATTCTTCGGGCAGGCCCGCCATCACGCCGTGCAGCTTGTGGGCGGCGCAGTAATCGGGATACACCGCGGAAAAAGCCCAGAAGGTCTGCCGCAGCTTAAAGCTCGGCTCATAGAAAAAATCAACGTCGGGCAGCAAAAGCGTTTCCAGCTGCGGAACCACAGTCAGGTCATGGGTGAACCAGCGGCAGCCGAGGCAGTCCTCAAAAAACGAATAAACGGCGTAGAGCGTTCCCCGCGCAGACCCGCCGGTGAGGAACAGCGTCCGCCCGTCGGCGAGCAGGCGCACCGCGTCGGCATCCCACTCACTTCTGTCGGCAAAGCGCGCCGCCTCGCGGTTGGTCGCGCCGACGACCAGCTCTTTTTCAGCGGCCGGTTCGGCGTCGGTCACCACGGGGAACACGGCGCCGGTGATGCGGTTGAGATAATCGGCCAGTGTGCTCGCGGCGGTCTGTTCGGCGGGCGCGGCGATCGATGAAAGCACGATGCGGTAATCCGTCGCGCCGCGGGCCGCCAAAACCGGCGCGCCCTCCCCCGCCCCGAACGCGGGCAGCACGGTCAGAAAAAGGAACAAAAGCGTCAATACAAAAGCGATCTGTTTTTTCATGGCGTTCTCCTGCTGCACAACCGAAATGAATCTTTTTATTCATCATACTATATCGCCCGACCGTTTGCAAGAGACCGAACAAAAAACAACGAAACAGAAATCCGCTCAGGGGTTCTCTGTTTCGTTGTTTCTTCTTTTCTCTCAGTTGTTCTGATCCACGGATCCGTAAAGCTTTACCACAATGTAATCATCCGCTTCTTTGATGCAGCCTTCATTCCCCCAATCGGGCATGGATGCGGCGTCTTTTTTCGCCCGTTGATATTGTTCCTTCGTGTAGCTGACGTAGCCGATCCCAAGATAATCCAGATAATCGTAGCGTGTAATGCCCTTGTTCGTTCCGGGATAGAGCAGGGTCTCGGTGAGAAGCGAGTGATCGGTGCGGCGAACGATATAACCGGAAGAAGTGTCATAGTATTTTTGGATCGTTTCCCCGAAGAATCGATTGACCAGCCTGAACCCGGGATGGTCGGCCGTGGTATATCGCAGCTTTTGGGAAGCGCTGGTGATCGGGTATTCTCCAAACAGGATCACGGGCTTTTCTTCCGTCGGATAATCGCGCGCCACCGTTTCATAGACTTTTTCAATATCCGAAATTTCAATGCGCTTGGCATTAAGATCCCTGTAAAACTGGGAATTGACGCTGCTCCCCTGCCAGATCACTGCGAGAACGGCGAGGATAACAACGCAATTCCGAACAGCTTTTTTCCTGTTTTGAAAGAAAAACGAAAAAACGATCGCTGCGGCAAACGGAACCACGACCCAAACGCTCTGCAGCGTTCTCAGCGGAACAGTCGTGCCCCGGATCATCATCAGGATATCCATGCTCAGCGCAAGGATCACCAGCAGGAGGGCTGAAAGAAGCCCTTTTGAGAAGGGCTTTATTTTAAACAAAGAAACAACAGCCACCGCAAGCAGCAAAATGACGCCGAGGTTGACGGCAAGAACGCCGACGTCCCACAAACCGGTGAGATGGAACATAACCATTGTTTTGACGGTGGTGATCAGCTGACCAATCAAACCGGCGTCAAGCGTGTAGATCGGCGCATACAGGTGAAGGCCGGGGAGGCCGAAGAACGAAACGACCGCTCTGGAAAGCAGCTCTTTGGCCAAAACAGATACGCCCAGCACCAAAACGGACACCAGCGCAATAAACCAAAAGTGTTTATAGTAAGACGGCGCCTTTTCCGATTGATAAAAATGCTCAACAAACGCAAAAGCCAAAACCAGCGATACGTACAAAACCGCATAGGATTCATACATTGAAACAGCCAGGATCATCAATAACGTCGGAAAGAGAAGCAGAACATACCGCCTGCTTTCCGAGGCGAGCCACAGAAGGCAGATGGAAACGGCAGTCAGCAGGAAACAGACGCCGCAGTTGAAGATCATGCCGTAAAACGCAAACGAAGACGGAATCAGGGGGCAAGAAAAGACCAGGCAGGCAAATACGGTCTGAGCTGCGGTTGAAATACGGCCGCCGCTGAGATACTGGAACATCGCATTGATCAGCAAAACGGCAAACCACAGCAGAAGTAAGCCAATGATGTTTTCACCTGCCGGCGCTTCCTCAAAAAAGCCGAAAACCGACGTCAGGATCGGCCCCGCGAAGCGCCCAAGCATCGGCAAACCGACTGTTCGGTAATAATTCGTCGCCAAATCATCAATAAAAGGAATGAAATTTGTCAGATGAAACAGGAAGCAGTAAACAAGCGTTAACAGTGTTGCTCTCGTATAGAGCTTGCTTTGCAACAGACAAACCGCATATGATTTGAGCTCTTTCTTCATCCCTCATCAAGCCCTTTCATATTAAAGAATAGATAAACTGTCAACAGACAAACGCTTGACCGGTTCAGCTTCCCTTTTGAACCGTTCGGCGTTCGGCGAAAACTTCCAAATCATTCGGGTGGAAAAACAGCCGATCCAGCCGATCCCGCGCTTTGGGATCCATGCGGTCCGTATAATCGATCAGACCGTTCATAAAGTCAAGAGAAAGAAAATCCAGCCCATAGCGAAGCAGCGCCTGCATATCGCTCGAGGATTCCTCAAAAACGTAGCCGTTGTGATCGGTGCCGTCGGTGGGGCCGAGCTCGGTGATGCGGGCACGGTTGAGCAGGGTGTGAAGCAAGCCGAACAGCCGGGTGAACGGCGGCACCTTGCCCAGCAGCAGGTCAAGCGGTTTGACCATGCTCTGCATCACATCGCCTGTGCGATACATCCAGCAGTGCATCTGCAGTTCGCGCGTGGCGCCCTCGGGCGAACGGCCGAACATCTCCTTGCCGAACACCGTGCTGTATAACGCAAGCATATAATCCGCGAACACGTTCCAGACCTCCTGCCGGTAAACGTGCTCCATACCCGGCTGGGAATTATCCAGCGAAAAGCACGCTTCGGTCAGATGCGCCGTGATCTCGTT
>CADBPL010000188.1 GCA_902796535.1 Oscillospiraceae bacterium | reverse complement strand
TTTTTCCGAAATGAGGTGCGATCTTGAAAAAACTGCTGAGTATCATTCGCCGCTATATTTTATATTACATCGTTTGGCCGCATTATTCTAAAAAGTATTCCAAAGAGCCGATCGACGAAAAAAAGGCGGTGTTCGCCTATGCAGACACCTTCACGCACATCCCCGACAATCTGCGTGAAATGAAGGCGTATCTTGAGGCTCGCGGCTATCACTGCGTTGCCATCGAGCACGCCGAAAACGATCCTGCCGCGCGCGTCGGCTTTTTCGGCAAGCTTCTGGGGCTGCGGGTGTGTGAAGATTTCTTCCGTGAATTTTGCACGGCCAAGGCGCTGTTCCTTAATGAATACTATTTTCCGGCTTATGCCTGCAAGCCCCGCGAGGGGCAGCGCGTGGTGCAGCTTTGGCATGCCTGCGGCGCGTTCAAAAAGTGGGGCTATTCCACGGCGGATAAAAGCTGGGGCGCGACCAGGCACGAGCTGGATATGTTCCCCATCCACAACACCTACACCGACGTGTGCGTTTCTTCCCCCAAGGTGGCTTTCGCCTATGCTGACGCGTTCCACTGCCCGGAAAGCGTGATCAAGCCGTTGGGCGTGCCGCGCACCGACGTGTTTTTTGACAACGATTTTGTGGCGGCCTCCCGCCATGTGCTGCTCAATCGCTTCCCCCAGATCGGCGAACGCAAGATCATCCTCTACGCGCCGACCTTCCGCGGCGACAGCATTCTGGAATCCTACAACGAAAACAAGCTCGATTTCATCAAAATGAAGGAAGCGCTCGGCGATGAATACGTTGTCGTGCTCAAGCTGCACCCCCGCACGGCGCAGATGTTCCAGCTTCCGTCCCACGTCAAAGAGATCGTTGGCGATTTTGTGTTCAACGCCACCCGCTCGGTGACCATCGAAACGGCGCTGTGCGCGGCGGATATTGTCATTTCCGATTATTCTTCGCTTGTGTTTGAGTATTCTCTTCTGGAGCGTCCCATGCTGTTTTTTGCCTACGACCTGAAGGAATACGACAACGCCAGAAGCTTTTATTTCAAATATGAAGATTTCGTGCCCGGCCCCATCGTGACCGACACGCAGCAGGTCATCGACGCCGTTGAGCATCTTGAGACCTCCTGCGACCTGAACCGGGTCCGGCAGTTCCGAGCGGATTATATGTCGGCCTGCGACGGCCATTCTCTCGAACGCATCGCGCGCGAGGTTTTGGGCGTTGAAGCCGAGGCAGAAAAGGAGTAAGCCATGTTTCCGGTTTATCATAAGGATTTGAACGCGCTTCATGTCGGCTGCGAAGAGCCGCGGAGCTATTTTATTCCGTATTTAAAGGAGCAGAACGCCCTGCAGGGCAGCCGCGAGGCGTCGCCCCGCTTTGTTTCCCTTTGCGGCGAATGGAATTTTCGCTGGTATGCGAGCTTTGAAGATGTGGAAGAGGATTTTTTGAACCTTCCCTTTGCCGAAACGATACCCGTGCCGCTTTGCTGGCAGGTGCTGACGGACCGCGGCTATGACGCGCCGCTTTACAGCAACCTGTGGTATCCGTTTATGATCGATCCGCCCCACGTGCCGGAGGAAAACCCCTGCGGCCATTACAGCCGCGAATTCGTGCTGCCCGAGCAGTTTGCCCAGCGCGTGCTGCTCAATTTTGACGGCGTCGCGTCCTGCTTCTATCTGTTTGTCAACAAACAGTTTGTCGGCTACAGTCAGGTCAGCCACTGCACGTCGGAATTTGATGTGACCGCTTACCTCAACCCGCATGGGCAGCCGAACCGTGTGGATGTGCTGGTGGTCAAGTGGTGCGACGGGTCCTACCTGGAGGATCAGGATTGCTTCCGCCTTTCCGGCATTTTCCGTGAGGTCTATCTGCTGGGCCGCGATGCGGACGGCGTGAGGGATTTTTATGTCAGAAGCGAAGTGAGCGCCGATCTGACCCGCGCCGACGTTACCGTTGAAACGGTGGGCGGCGGAGCGTGCCGTTTTACGCTCTATGACCCGAGCGGCAAAAAGCTGCTCGTCACCGAAGACAAGCGCTTTTCCGTTGAGGCGCCCCTTCTCTGGAACGCCGAGCAGCCGGTTCTCTACACGCTGGTCATTGCCTGCGGCAGTGAATTTATCGCGCAGAAAATCGGCTTCAAGCGGCTGGAGATCTGCGGCGACAAGGTGTATCTCAACGGCAAAACGGTCAGGCTCTGGGGCATCAACCGTCACGATTCCAGCCCCGCGGGCGGCTACACCGCCACGGTGGACGAAATGCTGGAGGACTTATATTTGCTCAAGCGCGCCAACTGCAACTGCATCCGCACCAGCCATTACCCGAACGACCCGCGCTTTTTGGAATTGTGCGACGAGCTGGGCTTTATGATCGTGGATGAAGCGGATATCGAGACTCACGGCATGGGCTTTGAATACGGCGACACATGGGACTGGATGCGCTGGTCGCAGCTGTCCACCGTGGATGAGTGGGAAGCTGCCTACGTCGACCGCGCCAAACGGCTGTTTGAGCGCGACAAAAACCACGCCTGCGTGGTGATGTGGTCGCTGGGCAACGAATCCGGCTGCGGCAAAAACCACCGCGCTATGCGGCAATACATCAAATCCCGCGATCCCAAAGCGATCGTTCATTATGAGAACGCGCATCTGGAATTCAAGGCTGTGCCCGAGGGCGAAAACTTTTCGGATATTTCCGATGTGGAAAGCCGGATGTACGCTTCCCTTGAATATACGGAAGAATACCTCAAAAACAACCCCGCCAAGCCGTTCTATTTTTGCGAATATGTCTGCGACAATTCCACCGGCAATATTTTGGCTCACTGCCGTTTGGCGGATCAGTATGACAACCTGTTCGGCCTTTGCATCTGGGAAATGAACGACCACGCCCTCAACGTCGGCAGGGGCGGCAGGGCCGCCTACCGCTACGGCGGCGATTTCGGCGATTGGCCGAATAACAAGGATTGCTGCCTTGACGGGCTTGTGTTTGCCGACCGTACCCCAAAGCCGATCTATTACGATATGAAACGGGCTTATCAGCCGTTTACCGTTACCAAAAACGGCGATACGCTCACCGTGTTCAACAAGCGTTATTTCACCGATCTGTCCGATATGAAGCTCGCGTGGAGCGTGGCGCAAAACGGCCGTGTGATCGCCGAGGGCGAGACGGCGCCGCTTTCCGCCGCGCCGCGCCAAAGCGAAGAGATCACGCTGCCGCTTGCGCTGCCTGCGCTGAGCGGCGAATGCTACCTGACCGTTCGCTTGCTTCAGGCTGCGTCCGCGCCGTGGGCGCAGGCGGGCTTTGAGGTGGGGTTCGAGCAGTTCAAGCTGGACACGCAGCCGATGGAAAAGCCGGAGCGGGTTTATGATCCGGTCGGTGTGCGTGACACAAGGCGAACCCTTTTCCTCGACGCCAACGGCTCGGTCTATGTGTTTGACAAAGCCTACGGCAAGCTCACCGGTCTGCTCGTGGGCGGCAAAAACCTGTTTGCCGCGCCGATGGAGGTGCAGCTGTGGATGGCGCATCCCCGCAATCTGGTCGAATCCGTGATCGACCGCCGCCGGCTCGATTCCATGGATCACGTCTATCAGAAAACTTACTCCTTCGCTTATGAGCGCCGGGGGAACGACGTGGCGGTGACCGCCGAGGTCGCGCTGGGCGGCGCGCGCGTGACGCCGCTGATCAAAGGCACGCTCACCTGGCTGGTGTGCGCTGACGGTTCCGTAACGGTTTCGTTCCGGGGTGAAAAGAACAAGCTGGCGCCGGCTCTGCCGCGCTTTGGGTTCACCGTGCCGCTCGTGCCGGGGCATGAAAACATGGAATACTTCGGCCTTGGCCCCAACGAAGCCTATCTTGACCGCATGAAGGCGTCGCGCATGGATCACTTTGAGTGTCGGGTCGCCGACAACTTCGTCCATTACGTCAACCCGCGCGAGAATTCCGCTCACGCCGCCACACGCTTCGGCGCGGTCAAGGATCGCAGCGGCCGCGGGCTGATGGTGAGCGCCTGCGAGGAACGCGGCATTCTGTTCAACGCGTCCCATTATTCCACGGCCATGCTGAGCGAAACGATGCACGACGATGAACTGACGCCGAGCGAAAACACCTTTGTGAGCGTGGATGCCTATATTGAGCCGTTCGGCGGCCACGGCATTTTTGATGAGTTAGAGCCCGCACGGGTCTGGGATGAAAACAACATTTCGTTTTCTTTCCGCCTGCGCGCGGTCAGTGACGAAGACGATTTGTTTGAATTGATGTAAGGCTGACATAATAATACAGGGCGGAGAATCCGGCTGGAATTCTCCGCCCTGCTTTTTTTGACAGATTTATTGAACAATATGAACGTCCATCTGATTGAACGGGATGTGCAGCCCCGCCTTGTCAAACGCCAGCTTGACGCGCTCCTGCATATCGTAAAACGTCGCCCAGTATTCCTCGCTCTTGCACCAGACAAAGGTATCCAGCACGATGGCGCTTTCGGAATGCGCGCTCACGGCAATGATCGTTTTCGGGTCGGCGAGCGTGTAGGGGCAGGCTTCGACCGCTTCCTGCAGCACCTTTTTTGCCAGCGCAATGTCGTCGCCGTAGGCGATGCTGTATTTCAGGTCGATGCGGCGCTTGTTCTGCGCGGTGTAGTTGATGATGCTTTTGGACGTCACATGGGAGTTGGGCAGAATCACGCGCTTGTTGTCGAGCGTGATGAGCGTTGTGTTCATAAAATGGATCTCTTCGACCGTGCCGGTCACACCGTCGATCTCAATGAAATCCCCTTTGCGGAACGGCTTGTTGAACAATATTTCAATGCCGCTGGCGAACTGAGAAATGCTGCTTTGCAGGCCGATTCCGGCGGTGATGCCGGCAGCGCCCAGCGCGGCGATGAACGAGTTGATGTTGACGCCCACGGCCGAAAGCGCAAACAGCACGAACACGATGCGCAGTGAGATGACCAGCATCCGGCACAGAAAGTAGTGCACGGTTTCATCCACGCGGCGCCTGACCATGACCTTTTTCAGAATTTTGCCCGCGAATTTGCTGAAGAAGTAGCCGATGACCAGAATGACGGCGGCAACGGCGATTTTCGGCAGCAGATTGAAAATCTGCTCCGGCAACGTCTGGGTCAGCCATTTGGTGAAGGCGGATACGTCCTCCATGGTTTCCTGCGTGGGCAGCAGCTCGGGGACGGCTTCAAGGGTTCTCATCATATGTATTCTCCTCCGGAAAAAAGGCTGCACAGCCAAAGTTGCCGTGCAGCCGCGCATTTTATTTCAGCTTGAATGAGGTTGCCGGAATGATCCTGGCGTCGGTTTCGTTGAAGGCGATCTCCACCTGGCTGCCGACAGCGGCAATGACGACGTCCTCAAATTTCGCGGCGCTCACAGCGTAATAAACGTCGCCGTCGAGCCTGAGGTAATACATGCTGTTGCCGTTTATGACGGCGGTTTTCACGGCGGTCACGGCGCCGCTCACGGTTTGCGCCTGCGTCGGCTCGGGCTGATCGGGCGTCGGGGTCACGACCGCGTTGGGGTCGATGTTGGTGTTGATGCCGGCGGTTTTGAGCAGCGCGGTGTAGCTTTCCAGGCAGGAATCGATCGAGGTGCCGGTGGTCAGCAGGGTGGTGAACTGCTTGACGTTGACCATGGCATATTGCTGCACGATCTGGGTGTTGTCCTTCAGTGCCATGAAGTAGGTCGGCTCGTCGCCGATGTTGAGCAGCAGCGGGAAGGTGGCTGTGTATTCAAACTGCTGCACCTTGCCCTCGGCAGCGCTCTGGGCGGCGTTTTCGGTCGCGCCGCTCACGCGGTAATACTTTGCCTCTTTGGTGCGCTGGTTGATGAGCGTGAAGCCGGTGATGGAGTTATCGCTGGCGTTGACGGAGGTGATGCCGGTGTACATGTAAACGTCGTCGTTCAGGGCGATGTAGTTGTAGCCGGAGGTGGTGATCATCACGTTCTTCTGGCCCAGAATGGAGTTCCAGAAGCCGCCGCCGTATTTGCCGAAATAGTTATACTGCTCAACCAGCAGGTCGGAGGCGTAAACGCGGTCGATCCACTGCAGGGTCGCGTCGGTGCGCAGCTGCTCCACAGTGTAATCGCTGCATTCGCCCGTGGTGGGGTCAACGAGCACAACGCCCTTGACGTCGGTGCCGCCGAACAGGCCGATGGTCTTGTCGAGAATGGGGCAGACCCAGTAGGCTCTGCCGGCCTCGTCCACCTCAAACACCGCTTCGCCCAGCAGGGCGGTGGGGTATTGGAAACGCAGGCGGCGCTTGAGCAGGTGGTTGAAGTGGTCGGCGTTGGAGTAGATGATGCCGCCGCTCACCTTTTGCAGCTCGACCTCCTGCGTGGTCATGTCAATGACCAGATAACCGGGCAGACCGGCCTTGCGGTTGGTGAACCATTTGATGATGTTGGAATATTTCAGCGTTGCGATGCGCACGGGCTTTTTCTGCAGGTTGATCTGCGTGTAGGAGGGGTAAACGGTGAACTGCGAAACAAGGTTGTCATCCACCAGATTGCTCAGCGCCTTGTCCGCCAGCATCGCGGCGGAATCCTGATCGAGCAGGGGAACGCTCTTGAAATCGGCCTCGGCAATATCCTCGCCGAAGGTGGCGTTGTCGACCTTGATGATGTTATGGTAGGATTTGGCGCGGAAGAACACGCTCGACACCAGAAAACCGATGGCGACCGCCAGCAGGATCACGCCGCCGATAATCATCGGGATCCGCGCTTTTTTGCGGGCATAGGGGGAATACTCCGGGGCGGCGATGGCGCCGGAGGTGATGAAGGCCATGACGCAGTAGGCGGCAAGGATCATGCCGAAATAAAGATACATTTCAATGGCCTTGAAGTTAAAGGCAGGCAGATAAAAATAGTAGGCGACAGCGGCTGCAACAGCCGTGCCAAGCAGGTTGATAACGGTTTTTAATCCTGATTTGTTGGGGGTGATAATAACGGAGTTGCTTTTTGCGCCGTTTCCGGTGAAGTCAACCTTGATCGGATCCATAGTGATTCTCCTTGTCTTTTTTGTGTTTCCATTCTACCATACGCGAATCGGCGGAATGCTGCCTTTCAGAATAAAAAGCATGAATGAGGGCATGAAACGCGTCTTCCGGTCCAATGCCTGTTGCTGATTTATATATTATACATGATATTTTTACATATTACAAGTATTGTACGTGAGGAAAGTTGTTAAACAATTTTGAAGAACAGATTTTTCCAAGAGGAAAGTTGGTTAAACAATTCTGAAAAACGGGTTTTTCCAGGCGGCGAAAAAAGAGGCAGAAACGCTGCTGCATAAAACCGCTCTGAAACGGAAAAAACATTTACAATCTTGTCATTATTCTTGTCTTTTTAGCGTATTTCGGTTAAAATTAGTTAGTTAATTTCGCAGTCTTGATTTTAGGAGCCGCCATGGTTTTTTCAAGCTTATTCTTTCTGTATTTTTTTCTGCCGCTGAATCTGGTCGCCTACTATCTTTGCAAAACCATCCCGGCGCGCAACACGGTGATGCTGGTTTTTTCCCTGATATTCTATGCCTGGGGCGAGCCGAAATATGTGTTTCTGCTCGTGGCAATGGCTTGGTGCGACTGGTACCTGGCCGGGATCATGGAGCGAAGCCGCCGCAGCAAAAGAAGGCGGCGAAAGGCCTTATTCGCCGCGTGCGCCATCAACCTCGGTCTGCTCGCCATTTTTAAATACGGCGGCTTTATTGCGGAGAATGTGCTGCACCTGTTCGGGTCAGACAAGCCGGTTGCCGCCCTTGCGCTGCCCATCGGCATTTCATTTTACACCTTCCAGCTGCTGACCTATGTGGTGGACGTTTACCGCGGCGATACGAGGGCGGAGGCGCAGTTTGCCAACGTGCTGCTCTATGCGGGGCTGTTCCACCAGTGCGTGGCGGGCCCGATCGTCCGCTACCGCGACATTGCCGCTCAGATTCAGAATCGCCGGGCAACCGCGGCCGACGTGGCGGACGGTGTGAGCCGTTTTGCCGTGGGCTTAGGCAAAAAAGCGCTGCTGGCCAACAGCTGCGGCGCGCTGGTCGATTCGCTTTTGCTGCCGGACGCCGCCATGGGCGATCTGGCGCAGCTTTCACAGAACCTGCATATTCTCTCCTCCCGCCCGGCGATCGCGCTGTGGATCGGCATGGTTTTTTATACGCTGCAGATTTACCTCGATTTTTCGGCCTATTCCGATATGGCCATCGGCATGGGGCTGATGACCGGCTTCCGTTACCGTGAAAACTTTGATTACCCCTATATGTCGCATTCGGTCACGGAATTCTGGCGCCGCTGGCATATTTCCCTCGGCTCGTTCTTCCGCGATTACGTCTATATCCCGCTGGGCGGCAACCGCAGAGGGCTTGTGCGCACGGTGTTCAACCTGTTTGCGGTGTGGGCGCTGACCGGGCTGTGGCACGGCGCAAGCTGGAACTTTGTGCTGTGGGGGCTTTACTATTTCGGATTCCTCGTTCTCGAAAAATTCTTCCTCAAAGACAAGCTGGCCGTGCGGCCGCGGCTGGCTCATTTCTTAACGCTGGCGGTCGTGTTCTTTGGCTGGGTGCTGTTCAAATTCAACCGTATGCCCCTGGTCAGCGCGGTGCTGCGCGGCATGTTCTGCCTCAACGGCAACCCCTTCACCAGTTATGAAACCGGCCTGATCTTCCGCAGCCACTTCTTCCTGCTTGTCGCGGCCATCATCGCCTGCGCGCCGGTCGCCGCATTCTGCAAATTGCTCCTCAACTCGCTGGCTCAAAAGAGCAAGGCGGGCCGGCTTGCGGCCACGGCTTTGCAGGCGGCTTACCCCAGCCTGATGCTGCTGCTTTCCACGGCTTCGCTGGTCGGCAACAGCTACAATCCGTTCCTGTATTTCCAGTTTTAACGAAAGGAAAACGCTTTTCGCGTTATCAAGATGAAAGAGACCTATCAAAGATACACGCCGAACGCTCCCATCAAACGCAAAAGAAGAAAAAAGATCAGCCGCAGGCCGATGGTTTTCTTCTTCTTCCTTCTGCTTCTTGCCGGCGCTGTGGCGGCGCTGTGGCTGCCGCTGCGCCCGAAGTATTCCGAGGTCGAAAAGCGGGAGCTGACCAAATTTCCGGAGTTCAAAATTTCAGCCGTGGCGGACGGCAGCTATTTTCGCGGCATCGGCGAATGGTATGCCGACACGTTCCCGTGGCGTGAAATCTTCATGAACGTCGACGGCAAAATCAAGGCGTTTTACGGCATTGGCGACTCGGTCAGCGAGCTGCCCAACGATTTGGCGGACGATATCCCCGACGCGGAAAACGTCACGGCTGCGCCGGTGACGCCGGTGGAACAAACGGCGCCCGTTCCGGAGGATGCGGATGTGGACGACGCGCTGATCCAAAAGCTTTCCTCGGTTTTGATCGTGGATGACGCCGCTTACGAATATTACAGCTTCACCAAAAGCACGGCGGATCGCTACGTCGCGGCCGTGAGCCGCACGGCGAACGCGCTCCACGGCACGGCGCGCGTGTTCGATCTTGTGGTGCCCACGAGCATGGACATCACCCTGTCCGACCGCGTGCGCAAGCGCACCAACACCGGCGATCAGCGCAAGGCCATCGACTATATTTATGCGGCGGCCTCCCCGAACTGCATCACGGTCAAAACGTTCGACGCGCTGCGCGCGCACCGCAAGGAATACGTTTATTTCCGCACCGACCACCACTGGACGGCGCTGGGAGCCTATTATGCCTACCGCGAATTTGCGGCGGCGGCCGGCCTGAACGCGGGGGCGCTGACTGACTTCACCGAGCGGAAATTTGACAATTTTGTCGGCGCGTTTTATAACGATTCCGGCAAGAACAAGGCGCTGGAAAAAAATCCGGATACCGTCATCGCCTATGAGCCGAAGGCAACGAACGACATGGTCTATGTCAACAAGCAGGGCAAATCGGTCAAGTGGAGCATCATCACCGACGTTTCCACGTGGAACCGCGGCTCGCTTTACAACACGTTTATCGGCGGCGACAACCCGTACAGCTATATCAGCAACCCCGGCGTGACCGACGGCTCCTCCTGCGTGATCATTAAGGAATCGTTCGGCAATGCGTTCGTGCCGTTCCTGCTGTCCAATTACAGCCAGATCCACGTCATCGACTACCGCTACTGGAACGGCAAGCTGACCGATTTTGTCAAGGAAAAAGGCGTGAAAGACGTGATCTACCTCAACAACATTTCCGCCACGCGCAACGCTTCCTTAGTGAACAAGCTCGACGGCATTTCGCAATAAACAAATCAAGAAACAGCGATGGCAGTCAGACCGGCTGTCATCGCTGTTTTCGCTTTGAAAAATGTGTTTGTGTTATTGATCGGCAGAAGAGGCGGTCTGATCAGTGCTCAGCAGCGTGATCACCGGCACATTTTCCGGCTTGATCATCTGGCAGACTGTTTTTGCACGCTTCTTTTCATGCTGCTTGTTCAGCAGCCGGCCGGCGACCAGCGACACGGCAAAAATCGCGATCCCGCCAAGCAAAAACAGGCTGTTGATCCCCCAATATTCCAGCCCGTTTTCCAATATATCCATCAACGGCAGGCCTATGCCGGCGATGAGCGCTAAAATCCCGATGGCGATGAAAAGCCCGGACAACGCGCCGCCCCGGCTCGTCATGCCCCAGCCCTGCTTTTTGCCGCAGTGCGGGCACTGATCCGAACCGTAGATCGTGCAGCGCTTCAGGTTTTCTTCATAATCCGCCGCGTTTTGCGAGCCGCTGTTCACCAAAGCCGATAATCTTTCGGCCGAGCTTTGCATCAGCTTCATGATCTCCGGCAGTTCTTCTGTGTCGGGCTTTTCGCTCACCCAATAGCGGCCGCTGGTCAGTTCCCTGTTTTCTTTTACCTCTTTGTGGCAGTGAACGCAGGTGTACTTGATTTGATAGGGGATCGGTTCCGTATGTTCCGAAAAATCGGTGTTGACAAATGGCATGGCATTCCCTCCTGTGAATCGTGATGGTTCCGATTTTGTCATTCATTCAACGCGCTGCCTAATGCATTTCGCGGATGACCAGCTCTAAATCCGATGTCGAGAAGCCCTCGGGAACGAGAAAGGTCAGGTTAGCGGTTTTGAAAACGGGCAGGTGATCTAAGGCAGTCATCTGATTCCCTGAAACGGAGACAGGCCGGTATTCGTCGCCGGACGGCGTTCGCAAAAGAAAAGCGCTATAAGTTCTTGCAAGACTGAACTGCTGCTCCGCTGATTTTTAAATTATTCCTTGTGCCACTTCACGCCCTGCGGGGTGTCCTCGAGCACGATGCCCATGGCCTTGATCTTGTCGCGAATTTCATCGGCCTTCGCCCAGTTCTTTTCCTTGCGGGCGGCGGCGCGCTGCGCGATGAGGTCTTCGATCTCCGCGTCGAGGTCGTCGGCCTTGCGGTTGTAGACCAGACCGAGCACGCCGGTCAGCTCGTCAAAGATCGCGGCGGCGGCTTCAAGCGTCTGTTTGCTTGCACCGTTGGCGGCGGTGTTGATATCGCGCACGAGCGTGAACACGGCGGAAAGCGCGTCGGCGGTGTTCAGATCGTCGTCCATCGCTTCAATGAACTCCCGGCGGTGCCTGTCGGCTTTCGCCGCAAAGTCGGCGTCAAGCTCGCCGTCGGCCGCGCTGCCGAGCAAAAAGTCGAGGTTGTCGCGGCAGGTGTAAAGGCGCTCCAATGATGCCTTGCACTGCTCAATAATATCCACGCTGTAATTGATCGGGCTGCGGTAGTGCGAGGAGATCATCAGGTAGCGGATCGGCTCATAGCCGTATTGGTCGGCCACGTCGCGCACGGTGAAGAAGTTG
>CADBPL010000187.1 GCA_902796535.1 Oscillospiraceae bacterium | reverse complement strand
TGGTGTATTAACGAGTATTTTTGTGATATATGGCGGAAAATACTCCGTCAAGATGTGCGCCTGCGATTTAATCAGTGGTTACCTAAAAACAACGCGCTCTCCCTGAGGATCGATTCGGCTTTTGCCGTTCGAGGGAGAGCGCCTTTTTCTCTTTTTTTCGGTTTTTGCGGGCGTCTGCGGCCGCTCCCGCTTTTCAGAGCTTTGCCGCAAACAGCTTGCAGGTGTTTTTCCGTTCGCCGGTTTCATCCGTCACTTCAACGGTCATGCTCTGCAGCCCGTCGCCTTTGATTTCGACCGACCAGCCCGCTTGCAGCGGCAGGCCGTTCGCCTCATAATAAAAACCGTCTGCGTCGATCATGCGCAGCAGGTAAAGCCCGTTGTCGCCCGGTTCGCTCAGCGCCGCCGTTCGGGTTTCGCCCGCCTTCACGCCCGCGGCCGAGGCCGCGCCCCACACGGTGGTTTTGCGGTTTTTTTGCGTGTCGGGCAAAAGCCAGACGTCCGCCTGCGCTATGCTGCTGCGCAGCGTCACGGTTCCGATGCGCCTGCTCTCAGGCGGGTTCGGCTGCTTCCTTTTGCAGCCGCCGAACGGCAGCAGCGTCAGGCAACACATCACGATCAAAACCACCCTTTTCATAAGAATCTTCTCTGCCTCTCAGCGGTAATATTTATCAACGCCGCCATATCCGACGATGCGTTTGTTTTCGCGCGTTTTTTTGATAAAATTCGCAAGGCGTTTTTCAAATTCGGCGGGTCGTTTCCGCGCGGCGTCAATATAGGCGACGCGAATCCTTTTGTAAGGTTCGGGGAAGGCTTGATAATGCGACCACGCAACGGAGTCCTGCCGGATCGCGTCGAGGATATCCGGCGGAAAAACAAACGGCGCCTGAAGAATTTCTTCGACCGATGCTCTGATTTTCGGGTGGATCATGCCCTGTGAATCGAGCAGGATCAGCCGCTCGATATTGGGCTGCGAATAGCCGCTCCCTTTTCTGCGCGGTGTGAAACGGCGCAGTTGATGCGTTTCGTCAAGCGTGCCGGCTCTGCCGTCGATCCAGCCGAAGCAAAGCGCCTCCTCGACCGCGTCGTTGTAGGTAACGCCTGTTTCGCCGGATGCAACGGTCGGAAACACGAACCAGACCTCGTCTTCGGTTTCAAAATGTTCGGCGAGCCAGCTGCGCCATTGTTCACGCTGCGTGCAAAACAGAATCTTTTTTTCGTCCATAAAAAATCCTTCCGTCAAAAGGCGTCGCGTTTTCCGTCCGCTTCCCAATGCTCCGGCGTTTTGTTTTCATACCGGTCGAGCGGGCGCAGGCCGTGGGGCGTCTGCACGGCGGCGAACGCCGCGGCAATATCCTTTTTCTTTTCGTCGGCAATATCCGCCGGCGCAGAGACGAACAGCGCGGAATCGCTCGCGGCGAGCAGGTTCAGCCACCAGCGGTTTTTCTCCCACGGGATGTTGTCGCCGAGGATGCCGACGCAGTCCGCGTCGACCAGATAGAATTTTTTGTTTTGCGGCAGGCGGAACGCGAGGGTGTTCACGCCGTTTTTTTTGGTGGGGCCCCATTCCCGCCCGCTCGTGTCGTTGCCGGTGCGGGCAATCTGCACCAGCCCGGCGCTCAGGTGAGAAACCGTGTTGCAGCCGATGATGAGCATGTCGCCGCACGCCTGCTTGATCAGCTCATACAGGTCAAGCACGATCTCGGCGTTGGTTCTGGTTTGGTCGGCAAAATGCCAGTCCGGCGTGATGGTGGGGCCGTCGGTCATGTCCGGCCCCCAGGCGCCGAACAGGTCGTAGGTCGAAAAATCGTGCTTGAGCAGATCAAAGCCCCAGCTGCGGATGCGGCCGATATCGGCGCGGATCATATCCTGCGACGCCTTGACCGTGGGGTCGAGATACTGGCGCTTGCCGCCGCGCAGGATCAGCATGTCGTCGGGCAGCTTTTCTTTGGTCGAAAGCGGCCGCGCCCAGATGCCCGCGCGCAGCCCCATGGCGTGAATGTCATCCGCGAGCGTTTTCATGTCGCCGAATTTTTCGTTCGGCAGCCACGGCCCCGCGCAGGAGTTGAGCTGCCAGCCGTCGTCGATCACCTCAAACGCCGGGGCTGGCAAGCCCGCGGCCAGCTCGGCCGTCATGCGCGCGTCGGCTAAAATCTCTTCACGCGAGCTTTTGCCGTAGGCGTAGTACCAGTTGTTATTGCCGAACACGGGCGCGTCGGGCAAAATCGGGTCGGGACACAGCTGCCCGCAAAAATCGCACAGCGCGTCAAAGTCGTCGGTGTTTTTGTATTCTTTCAGGATGAATTCCGCCAGCAAAACCTCACGGCCGCCGAGCGACACGCCGCCCCCGCCGTTGCGGCAATCCAGCAAAGCGCTCAGCTCGTTTGTGGTGCAGCGGAATGAAACGAACGAATGCGGCCGCGTTTTGACGCCGAAGCAAAAGCAGTCGGTCTTGTCGGTGGCGATGAAATACCACGGCATGCGGCGGTCGTTGTCGGCAAGGCGCCTGAATTCCAGATCGCCGTAGGAGCGTTCCCACGCGTCGCCGAGCACGAGCACGTCCGCGTCGTTTTCGACCTCCCAATTCAGCCGCACAAAGGTCGGGCGGCTTTGGTCGGCAGTCAGATAAACGCGCAGCGCGTCGCCGCTTTGTTCGGTGCGCACGCGCGCGTCGCCCGCGTCGGTTTCACAAACGATTTCCGCCCGAAAGGCGGACAGAACAGGAAGATGAAGCATCATTTTTTCCTCCGGAAACATAATTATTCATTCCGTTTTTTGCTCTTCGCTTTTTTCCTCGAGCATCTCCGCGCCGCAGCGGCAAAGAAGCGACAGCACGATCATGGCGACGCCGACGCCGACGGAGGAATACTCGTCCAACGACAGCTCGTCAAGGCCGGGATACGCGTTGTTCGCAATGGAAAGGCCGATGGAGCAAAGGATCACGGCGCCCAGAGAAACGGCGGCGGTGAGAATGCCGAGGTTCATCAGCTCCTTTGCGCCGCGCAGCGTGAAGGGCGTGCCGTCAGCCAGTTCGTTTTGAAAATAGCTGCCCGCCCTTTTGCTCAAAAAGGCTTCCGCCGCGCAAAGAATCGCGCCGACGATCAGCTTCGCGCAGACCGTTGGCTGATTTGCGCCGCCGTTGTTCTCGATCAGGCCGCGCACGGTGACGCCGCCGAGCTTGAAGGTTTCGGCGCCCAGCGCAAGGCTGAAAACGCCCGCCAGGCAAAGGCAAAAGCCCACGATGCAGCAAACAAAAAGAACCTTGCAGATGACCCTGCCGATACGGGCAAGGGTCTGGATAACAGCCAGTGTTTTCATTAAAACGCAGTTCCTTTCCGATCAACCTGTTTATTGTTCATAATATTCCTTCAGCTTTGCAATTTCTTCGCCGCTCAGCGCGTGGTCGAACACGAGCAGGTCGTCGAGCGTGAGCGCCGTGCGGTTGCCGAAATGCATCGTTTCGCGCGTGAGCGACAGCGCGGCGGGAACGGTTCCCTCCGCGTCGTTTTCGATCTCTTTTTCAAAATCAAAATAATAGGCGATGCGGTTGGTATCGCGGTGAATGACGGCGATGAAGTGGAACCAGTTGTTCTGGTAATTCAACGGCATCGGGTGCCAGAAGCCGACGGTGCCGTCGCCTGTGCCGATGCGCGTTTCCAATTCCATCTGATGCGTTAAAAAGCCAAAGCCCGGGTCGCGCGCGTTCTCGTCGTCTTTTGTGGAAAACACACACCACTTTTCGTCGTTTTCCGCTTCGGGTTTTCTGATCCAGACGCACACGCTGAAATCATTTGTGCCCACGGCAACGCCGCTGCCGCTGACCGCGCAGTCGTCGAGCGTGGCGGCCGCGCCGTAAAACCCTTCGGTGAAATACAATTTGCCGTCGGCCTTCGCGAAGCCGCCGGTGATTTCGTCTTTGAGGTCGCCGTCGAGCTTATAATAGCAAAGCGCGTGCGTCAGGTCGACAAAATCGCCCAGCGTTTTGCCCGCGCCCTGCGGCGTATTCTGATGCGCGCGGCCGGAATATTTTTTGCGCCCGCCGTTGAAATCTTCCTCCTTGCGCGGCATGGAAACGCCGTCAGCGAACACGCCCTGCGGCAGCCGCGCCGACCAGCTTTGCGGCTGCTCAAGCCCGAGGGCGAAGGCGACGACGGCGGGAATATCCCGCACCTCCATGCCGCCGATCGCGCCCGGCTGCACGCTCTCGCCCGCGGCGAAAAACGAAACGATCTTTTCGCCGTCGGTCGGGCCGCCGTGGCCGCCCTGCGGCGTGCCGCCGTGATCGGCCGTGACGAGGAACAGCGTGTTTTCCATGCGCCCGGCTTTGACCGCCGCGTCGTAGATCCTGCCGATGATGCCGTCCACCACGGTGATCTGATTCAGGTGGCCCTCGGTGCCGTAGCCGTAATGATGCCCCGCGCCGTCGACCGAATCGAACTGCACGAACAGCAGCTTCGGATCGTCCTCCAAAATGGTCTGAATGACCTTTTCGCCCACCTCTTCGTCGTTGCCCGTTTCTTTACGCACGCCGAGGTCTGGCTCAATGATGCCGTGGTTGATGGGGTTCCAATTGCAAACGGAAGAAAGCGCGGCGTTCGGGAACGCCCTGCGCGTGATTTGAAAAATTGACGGAAACGGAAAGTCTTTTGGCAATTCCCGGGCGGAAACGATGCTGTTGGTCAG
>CADBPL010000186.1 GCA_902796535.1 Oscillospiraceae bacterium | reverse complement strand
TTCCCAGACTAAAGTCTACCGCTTTATTCCTTCCCACACTAACTTCCACCGCAATTTCCACTGTGGAACTTACTTTGGGAATTTACTAGGTAAAGCCTCAAATGACAGCAAGGGTTAAATTGTTGCTTTTTTTTACCGGCCGTGCTATAATCACACTCGAATTATTTCGTTTGAAGTGAGGAGGCAATCTCCGACATGAGAAAAAACAGGATCGCGGAATGTGAAAAACGATTCGACCGGTTTTATCAAAACAACAGGCGGAATCTGATCGGCGTTTGTTTGATCGCCGCCGTTGCCGCGCTGATCATGTGGGTGCTCAACGCACTGACGCCGCTGGCTGCCGACGACTTCAATTATCATTACATTTTCTGGGACAACTGCACGCCGGACACACGCATCACTTCTCTTGCCGATATCGTCCGCTCCATGCAGTATCACTATTGTCATATCAACGGCCGCATCCTGGCGCACGGCGTGCTTGAGTTTTTTGCGCTGATCGGCAAGCCGTGGTTCAACTTCGCCAACACGGCCATGTATCTGGCGCTGTCTTTTTTGATTTATAAGCATTGGAAGGGCGCCGGCAGGGGCTCGCACAACGCTCTGCTGTATTTGCTGATCCACCTGATGCTGTGGCTGTTCGTTCCATCCTGGGGGCAGACCTTCATCTGGATGGACGGCAGCATCAATTACCTTTGGGGCAGCGTGCTGCGTCTGGCGGCTCTGCTGCCGTTCCGGCTGTATGGCGATGAGGGCGGAGATGCGCTGAACCAAAAAAGACTCCTCCCGTTCGGGCTGTTCCCGCTCGCGCTGTTGGCCGGCGCGACCAACGAGAACACCGGCGCCGCCATGATCGGTATGATGGCGCTGTTCATGATCTGGTATAAAATCAAGAAAAAGCGCATCCCTGTCTGGTCTTTCACCGGTCTGGCGGGCGCCGTTATCGGCTACTGCTTTATGTTTTTTGCCCCCGCCAATTTCACGCGCGCCGAGAGCGCGCAGGGCAATTCGTTCCTGACGCGGCTGCTTCATATCCCGGGGAACTATCTGCTGTATTTTTCCGCGCTGCTTGCCGTCAGTGCGCTGTGCGCCTATCTGCTGTATCATTTTGCCAAAGAGCGTCTGCAGCGTGCGCTTCCCATCTTCCTGATCTATTGGCTCGGTACGCTCGGCGGCGCGGGCTGTATGCTGCTCATCGCCCGATTCCCCGCCCGCGCATGGTTCGGCGTGGCCATCGCCATGATCCTGGCCGCCGGTGCGCTGCTGCGTGAAACCTGCGCCCTGCCTGCAGCGGCGCCGCGCTCGATTGCCGTTGCTGCCTGCTTCTGCTGCCTTTACTGCGCCATGTCGCTGGCCAACGTCGCGGAGGACTGCGTGAGGGTCAAGGCGGAATACAACGCGCGGGTGCAGATGATCGCCGCGGAAAAGGCCGAGGGGAAAACACAGCTTCGTTTGCCGTGCATCACTGTTGAGGATCCGCACGCGCCGCTTTACGGGCTGTCCGACCTGAACACGGAAAACGCAGACAACTGGAGCAATCAGAGCAAGGCCGCTTATTACGGCGTGGAGAGTATTCTGGGCGAATGAACCGGATTCTTCCGCGGGCAAAACTTTTTTTGAAAAATGTCTTGACTTTTGTGCAATTGTTCGCTATAATACCCCTTGCATTTGAGAGTTGGACGTTTAGCTCAGTTGGTAGAGCACTCGCTTGACGTGCGAGTGGTCAGCGGTTCAAGTCCGTTAACGTCCACCAAAAGTTCCTTACTCAAACCCCTGCCCAAAAGGCAGAGATTCGGGTAAGGATTTTTTATTGCTATCAGCAACAGTGTCGTTTCCCTTGATACAATAAAAACACCATCTTGTGCGATGGTGACCAGACACGGTATGCTTCCTGAAAGTAAGAATAGAAGGTTGCACGGGCGATAGGTGTTGCGGCACAAAGGTTATTTCCGCAAAATCCCTGTGGGCGTATTCCTTCATAACCTGAGCCTTGATTGCTTCCTTTGTGTCCACCTCATCACTTCCTTCAAATATTATTGTTATAATGAGGAAATATGCATTTTTCAACGATTTGCAGTAAAAAAGCGCGAATAAACACACCGATTCATTACACTGAAAACGTAAGAGGAGCACCTTGCGGTACACCTCTTACATTTTGGTTGCGTCAGGGAGGATTTGAACCTCCGGTCTTGCCTTTTCTCTGCGGAGAAAAGGCTGCGGTCGGTTCGGCGGCTCTGACAGTCCACCGGACTGTCATTCACTCCCGCCTCACCCTCCGGGTCATTCGCCCTTCGGGCTCATAACCCGGCAAATCAGAAACCTCAATCTTTTCTGTAACGAAAAAACTCCGACACCCTGACGGGTATCGGAGCTTTTTTGGTTGCGGAGGGAGGATTTGAACCTCCGACCTCCGGGTTATGAGCCCGACGAGCTACCAAACTGCTCTACTCCGCGATATGCAGTTGTTCAACTGCCGGATAGTATAACCCATATCGCCGAAAAAAGCAAGAGGTTTTTTACAAAAAGAGGAAAAAGTTTTTCGACGGCGTTCGCGCCCGCCGGATCGGCACAAAAAAAGATCGGAGAAATCAGAAAAAAGCATAGGATTTTGTCAAAGGATGTGTTATAATACAAAATGTATTTCTGTAGGTATATCCTTTGGGAAGGGGGAAGCGGCGTGAGCGGTTCGGTCAAGGCGGTTTTGTTCGATTTTGACGGCACCATTGCCGACACCGGGCGCGGCATCATCAACTGCGTCAAAAAAACGCTGGCGGCTCGCGGGATCGAAGAGCCGGACGAAGGCCGCCTGCGCTACTTCATCGGCCCGCCGCTGGTGGTCAGCTTCCGGCACCTGTTCGGGCTGGATGAGGACACGGCGCAGGAATACGTGCGCGAATACCGTGTTTTTTACAGTCAGGGCGGCATGTACGAGCTGGATCTTTACGACGGCATCGTTGAAACGCTGGAGCGGCTGCACGCCATGGGGCTGACCATGGCCATCGCCTCCTCCAAGCCCGGCGTTTACGTGCAGGCGCTGCTGGAGCATCTGGGCATCGCCCGATATTTCAGCGGCATCAGCGCCCCTGAGATCGGCACGGTGAA
>CADBPL010000185.1 GCA_902796535.1 Oscillospiraceae bacterium | reverse complement strand
GCCGTGAATGTTGATCAGCACCGTTTCCGGGCGCACGTGCTCGTGCAGGGTCGCGGCGTAGCGCTCATAGTCGCCCTCGCCGCCGACACTTGAAAAATCGCCCAGCCCGAAAAAGCCGTCGACGCCCGCGTAAACGGTATCGTCGTCGAACAGCTCATAGGCGGTGTCGACCGCGTCAGCCACGTGGTGGTTTTGGTTGTGCGTGTCGGTGAACGCCACGATGCGCACCGCGGGGGTGAAATCGGCGGGCACGGTCGGCAGCGTGTCGGTGATTTTGCCGGTCAGCCGCATCGGGCCGCCCACGGGCAGCAGAATGCCAAGCACTGTGGAAATGCCGTAAATGATGCCGACGATCCATTGCAAAGCTTCGTTGTAAATCGCCATTTTTTATTCTCCCTTCGTTAACGGATGCTTTTTGAGGAACGGCAGAACGACCGCCATGGTGCGTTCGCCCTCGTCAAACAAAAACGTGTGGCCGCTGCCCTCAAACGTGCGGTATGCAGCGTTCGGGCAGACCTCCTGCATGCGGGGCATCTGATAGATCGGCATGGTCTTGTCGTTATCGCCCCAGACGACGAGCATGGGCAGCTCCTGCGCGGCAACCTTTTTATAGTTTTCAGTCGTCTTATTGGTTTTCAGAATGGTGTTGCGCAGGCTGGAAAGCGTGCAGCGCTCCAGCCCCTTGTAGCGCACGGAAACGGCGAATTCGCGGGTGTAATAATCGCGCTCCTCCTGCGGGCAGACGCAAAGCTCCCCCGCGCAGCGCTTGAGCAGCACCTTCGAGCCGATGATCGAAAACAGAAGGTCGCCCAGCACGGGTGAAGCGCACAGCTTCATCCAGAACGGCGGCTCAAAATTGTCCATTCCGGCAGGGGCTAACAGTGTGAGTGTTTTTGCGCGGCCCGGGTGCGCGGCGCAAAAGGCGGTGGTGACGCTGCCGCCCATGGAGGTGGCAATCAGGTGAAACGGTTCGTCGGGAAAGAAACGGTCGGTGATCTCGGTCAACTGCTTTGCGAACAGTTCGGGCGTGTAGTCGGTTTTGACCCGTTCGGACAGCCCGCGCCCGAGCAGGTCGTAGCGCAGCACACGGTAGCCCTCGCGCACAAGGCAGTCAAAAATCTTATCGTAAAGATGGTACGGTGTGGCGTAGCCGTGCACCAGCACGCACGCTTCGCCCTCGCCTTTTAGTTCGTAACGCGTGTTGCCGCAGGGCAGGTCAATGAAGCTGCCCTTTTGCTTTTTGCGTTCCTCATCGGTCAGCTTTAAGGTGTTGCGCTGTTTGAGCAATTCCTTCATTTCTTCGTCGGTCAAGCTAATTCCCCCATTCTTTCAAAATATTATCACAATCATTCCGTGCCGTCAACGCTTCTTGAAAAGATCGAACAAAAATGGTATAATACTATTATTAAGTTAAGGAAAGGAACGGAAAGGCACCATGCAGCAGATCAAATGCCCCAAGTGCGGCGAAGTGTTTCAGGTGGATGAGAGCGGTTACGCGCAGATCGTCAAACAGGTTCATGACCGGGAGTTTGACGCGGAGGTGGCCCGGCGGCTGCGCGAAATGGAAGAAAAAAAGGCGGGCGAACTGCGCCTGACGCTGACGGAAAAAGAAAAGGAGAAGGCCGACGCGCTGGCCGCCAAGCAGGAAGCGCTGGCTCAAAAGGAGATGGAGCTGGAGCGGCTTCGCTCTCAGCTGGCGCGGGCGCAGGCTGAGCAGCAGCTCGCCGTGACCAGGGCGGTTTCCGACACGGAACGGAAGCTGACCGAAAAGCAGGGCGAGATCAGCCGCCTGAACGATCAGCTGCAGCTCAAGGCCAGCGAAATGGCGCTGAATGAAAAGACGCTGCGGGAGCAATACGAAACGCGTTTGAAGGATAAAGAGGAACAGATCGAATATTATAAGGATTTCAAAGCACGTCAATCCACCAAAATGGTGGGGGAAAGTCTGGAACAGCATTGCCTGACGCAGTTCAATTCCATGCGGATGATGTCGTTCCCCAACGCCTATTTTGAAAAGGATAACGACGCGCGCACCGGCAGTAAGGGCGATTTTATCTTTCGTGAAAGTCAGGACGGGGTGGAGTTCATCTCCATCATGTTTGAAATGAAAAACGAGATGGACGAGACTGCCACCAAGCACAAAAACGAGGACTTTTTCAAGGAGCTTGACAAGGATCGCCGCGAAAAGGGCTGCGAATACGCCGTGCTGGTGTCCTTGCTCGAAGCCGACAATGAGCTTTACAACAACGGCATTGTGGACGTGTCCTACCGTTACCCGAAAATGTTCGTCGTTCGGCCGCAGTTTTTCCTGCCGATCATTTCACTGCTGCGCAACGCGGCGCTCAATTCGCTCGATTACCAAAAGCAGCTTTTAACGCTGCGCAACCGGCAGCTCGATCTGACGCATTTTGAAGAGAACATAAACACCTTCAAAACCGGCTTCGCCAGAAATTATGAGCTGGCCTCGCGCAAGTTTCAGGATGCGATTGACGACATTGACAAAACCATCAAGGCGCTGGAAAAGACCAAGGCCGACCTGCTTTCCTCTGAGCGCAATCTGCGCCTGGCAAACGATAAGGCGCAGGATCTGACCATAAAAAAGCTCACCAAAGACGCGCCGAGCGTGAAGGCGATGTTTGAGCGGTTGAAGGAAGAAGGGGAGAATTAACATGGAAACAATGGAGCTCATGCGCGCCCGCCATTCCGTGCGCAAATACACGGCGCAAAAAATCGAGCCCGAAAAGGCGGCGCAATTAAAAAACGAGATCGAAGCGATCAACCGGGAAAGCGGCCTGTTTTTTGCGCTTGTGACCGATAACGAAGAAATTTTCAAGGCCAATCAGCCCAGCTACGGCAGCTTTTCGGGCTGCCGCAACTGCCTGCTGTTTTTCGGCGGCAAAAGCTGCGCGGAAAAGGTCGGCTACTTTGGTGAGCGGCTGGTGCTCTTTGCGCAGAGCCTCGGGCTGAACACCTGCTGGTGTGCGCTGACCTTTGAAAAAAAGGCGGTTCCCGTTGCTGCGCCGGAGGGGATGAAGCTGTTTATCGTCGTGGCGCTGGGCTATGGCGAAACGCAGGGAAAGCCCCACAACAGCAAGCCCGTGGAAAAGCTCGCCCGCCTCACCGATCAAACGCCGGATTGGTTCCGGCGGGGCGTGGAGGCGGCCCTGCTCGCGCCAACCGCCATTAACCAGCAGCGGTTCCGTCTGGAACAGGTTGGGGAACGCGCCGTGCGCGCCAAAGCGCTGCTCGGCCCCTGCTTCAAAATCGACCTTGGCATCGTCAAATATCACTTTGAGCTGGGCGCGGGCAAAGAAAACTTCGAGTGGGCGTAATTGTCTCCCGGCGGGAGACCAAAAACAAAACCGGATCCGTTATGATAGGGCTGCAAGGTTGAAAAACCGGGCAGCCCCAATCTATTATAAACAATAAATAACGGAGGAAAAACAACATGAAAAAGGATCTGACGGAACTGGTATTCATTCTCGACACAAGCGGCTCGATGAGCGGCATGGAAGCGGACTCGGTCGGCGGCTTCAACACCATGATCGAAAAGCAGAAAAAGGCGCAGGGCGAAGCGTATGTGTCCACGGTGCTGTTTAACAACGACAGCGTTGTGCTGCATGACCGCGTGCCGCTGGAAAAGGTGGAACCGATGAAGCTCAGCGACTACGAGGTCGGCGGCTGCACGGCTCTGCTCGACGCCATAGGCGACGCGATCCACCACATTGGCAACGTGCACAAATACGCCCGCAAAGAGGACGTGCCGGAGCACACGATCTTTCTCATCACGACCGACGGCATGGAAAACGCCAGCCGCCGCTACACCAGCCGGAGGGTGAAGGAGATGATTAAGAAGGAAGAAGAAAAATACGGCTGGGAGTTCCTGTTCATCGCCGCCAACATCGACGCGGTCGAGACGGCCGGGAACATCGGCATCCGCCCCGAACGCGCCGCGAATTACCGCCAGACCGGGAAGGGAACGAGAAACCTGTTTGACTGTATGAGCAGTGCGGTGGAGTGCATGAGAAGCAGTGCGCCGCTCGAAGCGGACTGGAGCGCGAAACTGGACGAAGACGATTGATTATCATTGATTGCGGCGGAATACCGTGCTATAATAATGACATTGAGTAAGCAGAAAAGGGGAAGAACCTATGCCGATCCGTATTCTTCAGCAGGATATTACCGCGCTTTCGTGCGACGTCATCGTCAACCCGACCGACGAGCATTTTACCGGTCTGGGCGGTGTGGACGGCGCCGTGCACCGCGCCGCGGGGAACAGATTGCGCAAGGCGTGCGACCGCCTCGCGCCGCTGGCTGCGGGCGAGGTCTGCTATACCAAAGGCTATCAGCTCAAAAGCAGATACGTTATCCACACGGTCGGCCCGCGCTGGCAGGGCGGCGCACACAACGAAGCCGCCCTGCTGCGCGGCTGCTACACCAATGCGCTGGCGCTCAGCGAGCGGCTTGGCGCAAAGAGCATCGCGTTCCCGCTCATTGCTTCCGGCACGTTCGGCTTCCCCAAAAATCAGGTGCTGCGCATTGCGCTGGACGCGATCACGGCTTACTTGCAAAACGTGCCGAACGAACCGGACGTGACGCTTTGCGTGC
>CADBPL010000184.1 GCA_902796535.1 Oscillospiraceae bacterium | reverse complement strand
TTCATCTGACGAAAAATCCTCTCGCCAATCTGCACACCGCGATTTAATCAGCGGTTACTTAGGCAACACCGCACAAATTGCGGCGCACGCCTTTATTTTTTTCTGACCACCAGCAGGCAGTTGTATTCATCGCGGATGAGTTTATCCCGCGGGCGTTCCAGATCGGCCGGATTGGAGCGGAGGAGGAAGCCTTCGCCGGCTTTGGTGTAGGTCACGGAGGAACCGCCGCCGTCAAGGTTCACGGCGCGCACCGCGCCGAAGCGCCCCAGCAGCTCCGCCAGGTCGATCAGGCTTGCGCCGTTGGAGTATTCGGGAATGCGGCCGTCGACCTCGAGCAGCAGCACCGTGCCGTCGGCCGTCAGCCCCGCCGCCGTGCGCGGATGGCGCACAAAGCTGAACGGTTCCAGCGGGCCCCATTCATAAAGCGCGCCGTCTTTTAAAATCATCTCCAGTCCTGCCGCCGCCTGCTCCAATTCCCCGAGCAGGTCGGGACATTCCTTCAGTGTGGCGATCACGGCCGAGCCGTCTTTTTTGACGCCGATAAACGGGCGCAGGCTGTCGGCGTTCGCCACCACCCGGCCGTTCTTGACGCAAAGCCCCGAGGGGTGCCCGTCGCCGAACATATCAAAAAAATCCGCGTTCATCGCCGCCAGCACGTCCTGCCCGTTGCGCACGGCGCTGTCGATCATGTCGGGCACTTTGGCAACGACGCGGCCAACCTTGTAATCATCGTTCGGCGTGCCGACACAGAGCGTGTTCTTTTGCATATCCACCCGCAGCAAAAAGGCGTGCACGGGGTTATGCGCGCGGTCGCGCAAAAGCATATGGCGGTATTCCAGCCCGTCGGCCACCTGTTCGATCTCTTCGCTCTCGACCGAAAGATGGTGGTTATACTGCTCCTTCAGCTCCTCCGCGTTTTTCAAAAGTGAAGGCTGATAGGTCGTTTCATAATAATAGCGATCCTCCTCGGCGGGCGAATCGCAGCCGCTCACGATCAGCCGGTCGCCCGGCTGCAGCTCAGCCGTGGGCAAACAGAACAGATGCGTCATGCGGTCATACGGCTCACAGTCGTTGAACTGATCGGCGTAAACGCGGTCGTTCCAGAGCAGCGTCACGTCAAAATAAGGATAGACCGAGTAAAAGGCCAGCTTGGTCAGGCCGTTTTCCAGCTGCAGCGCGGCGCAGCCTTCCCAATCGCCCTCGTCGGCCGGTTCCCATTTTTTCAAAAAATCTTCAAGCATTTTTGTTTTCTCCCTTCTCGCCAAATAACGCCGCGCCCGCTTCGCGCGCCCGGGCAAAATCCGGCTCCGACAGCGCGCGCCGGTCGGTGCCGGTCACGGTCACGGCCGCGACCAGCTCGGCGTTGAGCACCGTGAACTGCTGCCGCAGCGTTTGAGCCATGTGTTCGCTGCCTTCCGCCTCGCACCCGCCGGTCATCACCAGCGCCGCGCGGCGGTGTTTTTTGATCGGCGGCCTGACCCCGTGGGCAAAACGCAGCGCGTAATAGCACTGAAAGCGGTCGAGGATGGCTTTCAGCGGCGCGGGGAACCCGCCGTTGTAAACGGGCGAAGCGAAAACAACATAATCCGCCGCCTCAAAATCCGAATAAAACTGATCCAGATCGTGCTGCACGCAGCCGGCTTTGCGGTCGCACCCGCCGCACCCCAGGCAGGGCCTGGCGTTAAGCCGGTAGGCGTGGTATTCCGTCACCGCCGCATCCGCCGGCTTTGGCTCCAGCAGCGCCCGCGCCAGCGCCGCCGAACCGGAATCGGCGCGCGGTGAGCCGTAAACCACCAAAATGTTTTTCACGCAGATCGCCTCCTGCGCCCATTATAACGCAAACGGTTCGTTTTTTCCACTCTCCGGCGCAAAACGTGAAAAAAATTGTGTTTCGCTCTTGATTTTTCGGGGCATTTACGCTATAATGCGTCTTGTCCCATACGCCGGTGTGATGGAATTGGCAGACGTGCTGGACTCAAAATCCAGTCCTGGCAACAGGGTGCGGGTTCGACCCCCGCCACCGGCACC
>CADBPL010000183.1 GCA_902796535.1 Oscillospiraceae bacterium | reverse complement strand
GGTTTCGCTGACCGATCACGGCACGCTCAACCGCGGCTGGAACAAGGAGCCGGAGCTGATCCCGCTGGTGCGCCTGATCAAAAAGGAGCGCACGCAAATGGCGGATATCATTCCGCTGACGGACGAGGAATACAACGCCGTTCTCACCGGCACGGCGGCCTCCGCAAAGCGCACGCACAAAAACGGTATGCTCGACGTGCCGCTGGGCATTGAGCTGAACATGGCCACCCCCGTGGCCGACTGCCACCTGACCGGCTATTTTTCGGAATACGGCCAGGGTCTGGCGGGCGTTTTCGGCGATTATGAAACGCCGACCAAGGGCGTGAAGGACGCGGGCGGCATTTCCATGCTCGCGCACGTGGGCGAATACGTCTATGTGGATAAGGATTCCGAAAAGCACGTGGGGCAGAAGGTGGACGATTATTACGCCGCCAAGTTTGCGCGGCTGTTCCTTGACAACAAAGGCTCGAGCGTGGGCATGGGCATCAACAGCGCCACCGACGCGCACACGCGCTGCGACCGCATTCTGTATGACCAGATCCTGCAAAAGACGATCCCCAACGGCGTGGTGCCGTGGGGCTTCTGCTTCTCGGATTCTCACACCCTGCAAAGCGAGAACGACGCGTGGACGGAGCTGATGATGAAGGATTTCAACATGGCCAACGTCCGCACGGCGATGGAAGAGGGCGCCAGCTTTGCCGTTTCGCATTATTCGCTCGGTTACGAGCTCAACGGGATGCAGGAGCTGCCCGGCTATTCCGACGACCTGCACCTGTGGGACGACGAATCCTATTATTACAGCAACGCCACCCCGAAGGTGACGCGCATCACCGTGGATGAAGACGCCGACACGATCACCGTGGAGGGCGAAAACTTTGACCGCATCACGTGGGTATCCAACTGCGAGGTGATCCGCCGCGAGGAGAACATCACAAGCGGAACCGCAACGCTTGATCTGCACGCCTCCGACCTGCTGAGCGACCCCGAGCTTTACGTTCGCTTTTATATCACCGGCCCCTTCGGTATCTGCTATGCGCAGCCGTTCGTCATCCGGGCGGAAGGCGCCGAATTCACGCCGGTCAACGTGCCGAAAACGCACGACGTTTCCACGTTCCTGCGCGGTCTGGTCACGGTGCTTGACTGGACGCTGTTCAAGTGGAATCCGGTGATCTGGGTGTTCAAATATTTTGCGCTCGGCTACAACCCGCTCACCCGCCTTGGCAGCCAGCTCTCGGCCCTTTTCACGGGCGCGACCGTCAGCTCCGTGAATTGAATCAAAAAAATTGAACCTGCAAATAATTCCGAATTCCGAATTAAAAAAGACGCCGTTCGGTCTGGCACCGGGCGGCGTCTTTTTGGCATGGTTTCAGTTCAGGTATTGATCGGCATATTCAAAAAACAGCGACATGACCTTTGCCATGGCGGCCTTGTCTTCACAGGCGTGGCCGGAATCCGGGAAGGAAACAAAGGTGTGCTTCACGCCGTATTCCGTCAGCTTTTGATCAAGGTCGAGCGCGTTCTGATAGGGCACGATCTCGTCGCGGTCGCCGTGGCCGAACACGGTGGGCACGGTGGTTTCATCCACAAAGTTGATCGGGGAATACTGTTTGAGCGCGGGCCTTGCCGCGTCGAAATCATCAAGCGAAATGGGGTGCCGCACGCCGTTGGCGAGGATGCCGCGCAGATATTCCGCGCCCACGGCCTGCGAAATGCTGTTCTCATCGGAATAGTAAAACTCATGCTCCAGGTCGGCCGGGCCGCACAGCTCCACCACGCAGACCGGCCTGATGGGCGCCGTATCCCTGCGGGTGTAGGCGTACAGCAGCGACAGGTGGCCGCCCGCGGAAATGCCCGTGAGCAGCACGCGGTCAAAATCAACGCCGCATTCCTGCCCCTTCGCTTTGATCGCGGCGAGCGCCGCGGAAATGTCGTCCATCTCGTCGGCAAAGCTCACCGTGTCGGACACGTAGCGGTAATTGACGGCGGCGACGGCGTGATGATATTCGTCGCTCAGCTGCATCATGCTGCCGGTGTAGGAATCGCGGCTGCCGCCGGTCCAGCCGCCGCCGTGGATGCACAGTACCAGCCCCGTGCTGCCCGAAGCGTTTTTGGGGATCACAAGGTCGTAGGTCTGCCGCTCGGTTCTGGCGTCGGTATAAAACTGATCAAGAAAAATGCGGTTGCGGGGCAGATATTTGACGTAGCCCGAAAACAGGATGTTGAAAAACGAAACGATAAGCATGAAGAAAGCACCGATCCTTTTAAAAACAGTCATATCCATGCCTCCTCAATACAGTGTGATCTCGCGGGCAACGCCTTCATAACCGCTGCCCGTGACAAGCTGGGGCAGGTTTTCGGCCACGTTGCTTTCAAAGCTGAAATGCAGGTGACCGGTCAGGATCAGCTTGATGAGCGGTTCGCTTTTGATGTATTCGATCATGTCGAGCGTGGGTTTATCGGGGCGCTGCTGCACGGCGCGGAACTCGCTGTAACGCAGCAGATGCTCCTCATCGCAGCCC
>CADBPL010000182.1 GCA_902796535.1 Oscillospiraceae bacterium | reverse complement strand
GGCGGCCGTTGACGTACTGGAGCTTGATGACGATGTTCAGCGCGCTTTCGCACGTGTCGTTGGAAACGAACGTGCCGATGCCGAAGGCAACCTTCGTTTTGTCGCAGAAATAATCATAGAGCTTCTGGGCGCGGTCAAAATCAAGGCTGTCGCTGAACAGCAGCAGCTTCGTTTTGGGGTCGACGCCGTACTTTTTATAGTGCGCAATGAGCTTTTCGCCCCACGCATACGGGTCGCCGCTGTCGTGGCGAACGCCGGAATAGTTGTTGACCATGGAACGGTTGAAATCGAGCAGGAACAGGTCGGTCGTCACCGTGTCGGTCAGCGCCGTGCCGTTGTCGCCGTCGTATTCGGTGTACCAGTCCTTCATGGCGTAATAGTTGGTGTAGGCCAGCGGAATGGAATCAATGCCCTGATACATCTGCACAAATTCATGCGCGTAGGTGCCGATCGGCGTGACGTTATATTTTTTAGCAAGATATACGTTTGAGGTGCCGACACAGTTTTTGGTTTCGGTAACAAGGCGGCGCACCACAACGTCTTCCCATTCGCGGGACAAGCGGCGGCGGCAGCCGAACTCGGCAAAGCTGAAGGTGTAGGTGCCGTCGTTCATCGCCTTGATTTTTGCGTCCAGCCGTTCCTCGGCGGACTTGAGCAGCGTTTCATAATCGAACGCCATACGGAAATAGACCTCGTTGATGATCTCCAGCAGGTAGATCTCAAACTGCATGGCGGAGAACAGCGGGCCGTCCACTTCGACCGAAAGCTCACCTTTGTCATTCAGCCCGATCGAAACATAGTCGCGGATCGGGTGCCACAGGCGCAGAAATTCCACATAGTCGTTTTTGATAAAGCGGATGGAGCGCAGGTAATCCAGCTCCTCCTGCGTAAAGCGCAGCGAGCAGAGATGATCCACCTGCGCTTTGATCTCCTCCGCCATTTCCGGCGTGAACACGATGTCTTCATTGCGGCATTTAAAGTAATACTGGCCGCACAGGTCGGTGTGCTTGTGGAAAATGACCTGATCCATATTGAATTTATAAAGGTCGGTATCGAGCAGGGACTGCACAATTGGTTCCAGTTTCATTCTTTTCTTTCCTTTCCGCCGGTTTCGGTCAAAGCTGAGGGTCAAACGCCGGCATGAGCTGAAGCTTGAAAGCGTTTTGTACATGCATACGGTCGATTTTTGCTTTCTTTTCCGGGTCGTCGATCACGCCTTCGCGGATGTAGCGATCCAGTTCGGCGTAAGTGAACCCGAGGTTTTCCTCATCGGTTTTGCCGCACAGGCCGTCAATGGGCACCTTGTCGACCAGCACGGACGGCAGGCCGAGCAAACGGCCGATCTGCTTCATTTCCTGCACGGTCAGATGGGAGCACGGGCTGAAATCGCCCGCACTGTCGCCGTAGCGCGTCGAATAGCCGACCCAGTCCTCCGACAGATTACAGGTGTTCGCCACGCGGCCGTTATGGCTTTGCGACACGGCATAGAGCGTTGCCATGCGAATGCGCGGCGGCAGGTTCACACGGCTCTGTTCGGACAGTTCAAAGGGTACGCTATCAGTCAGACCGTCCACCGCGTTTTTGATGTTCACAATAAAATGGCGAATGCCCAGATGGCTGACCAGCAGCTTTGCCATGTCGATATCCGCCTGCTCGCCGTTGGGCATGAGCACGCCGATCACGCGATCCCTGCCGAGCGCTTCCACGCAAAGCGCGGCGACGATGGAGCTGTCCTTGCCGCCGGAAATACCGATCACGGCATTGCAGCCGGAGCCGTTCTTGTCAAAGAAATCACGGATCCACTGCACACATTCATTTTTTGTTTTTTCGGCATGAAACGTATACATACTACTGCACCTCCTGATTCAAAACATCGATCTGACAGCTTCGCATGGTTGCAAGCGCCGCCTCATGCCCGGCGGGCGTCACCCCGGCGCAGCAGGCCGCATCCACGGCGATGGGCGCTTCGGGGAAGCTCGCTTTGAGCAGCAAAGCGTTGGAGACCACGCAGATATCTGTGCAAAGGCCGATCAACTCGATCGAAAAGCGCTCCTCCCCAACGGCTTTCCGGATCAGTTCGGGGAGATCGACGGAGCCGAAGGTGAGCTTTTCCACGGGCGTATGCGGCTTTTCCGCCAAAGCGGATGCAACCTCAGCGTTCAGCGCCCAGCCGGGCGTGCCCTTGATGCAGTGCGGCACGGGCAGCTTTTTGCCTTCGGCGGAATCCATGTAGTTTTCAAAGTGCGTGTCAAGGGTGACAAAAATGTCGCCGTTGAAGGCGCGGATCTTCCCGGCAACAGCCGGAACAATGGCAACAGCCTCCTGACTGCCCAGCGCGCCGTCGACAAAATCCTTTTGCATATCGACCACGACAAGAATCTGTTTCATCGCTCATTCCCCTTTCCGCTGCGGGTATCGGCTCGCGAATTGCGCCGATAACGAAATCACAAGCCGTTATTTTAAGGTAATAATAACACATCATGATGAGAAATCAAGACCTTTTTCGATTATTCCGGTCTGCGCCGTTTTGCTTTTTTCGATTTTTCTGTTCAGCAAAAATACCGCACCGGAGATAACCGAAAGAAAGCATTGAAAAACGCGCCCGTCTGTGATACAATTCAATCGGGTGAATGAATATGATCCGAAAACTTTTGACAGGCGCCGCCATGCGCATCATGGTTGCCAAGGGCAACGCAAGCCTGCGGCATCTGCAGGCCGCCCGCAAGGCGCCTTATGCCGAAAATGAGGCGCTGCTATTCAAAATCATAAAAGCCAACCGTTCAACGGAATTCGGCCGGGCGCATCACTTTGAGGAAATACGCTCGCTGGCGGATTATCGCAAATTCGTGCCGCCCTCGACCTATGAGGATTACGCCGCACAGCTTGAACGGGTGAAAAACGGTGAACCGAACGTGCTGACGAGTGCCAAAGTGCTCGGCTTTTCGCGCACGTCCGGCTCCTCTGGCGTTCCCAAATACATCCCTGCCACCGACGCGTCGCTGAAGGCCTATGTCAAATACACCTGGACGAGGGCGCTGGCGTTAGGTGCACGGGAGCTCAAACGGCAGGGCAAGCGCTACAAGCCCGGCCGCGGCGTGTTCCTCTCCCCTGCCACCAACGAAACGCTGCCCAACGGCCTGCCGTGCAGCAACATCGCCGAGATCGGCGCGCGGGAATACGGGCGGTTTTACCCCTACATTCTCACCGTGCCCACCAGAAAGCTGTTCGATATGCACGACGGCGACTACGTTTACAGCATCTACCGTTTCGCGCTTGCCGACGAGGACGTTTCCTTTATTTTTTCGGTGTTTCTCACAGTCAACGTCAGCCAGCTCGCCTATCTGAAAGAGCACTGGCCGGTGATCGTGGACGATATCACCAACGGCACCATCAGCAGCAGCATCGACCTCAAGCCCGAGGTGCGCGCCGAATTGCAGCGCCACGTGCGCCCCATGCCCAAACGCGGCGAATACCTGCGCAGGCAGTTTGAACAGGGGTTTGACGAAACGCTGCTCAAGCGCCTCTGGCCGAACCTGACCGTCATTTGCGGCATCGGCAACGCTTCGTTCAAATCGGCGGCGGATTACGTGAAATCGTTCGCCAAGGGCGTTCCATTCGATTATTCCATCTACGGCGCGTCCGAAGGTCTGGTGGCTGCCGTGACCGAACTGGAAAGCACCGAGATGCAGCTGCTCACCGACAGCTGTTTTTACGAATTCGTTCCGGCG
>CADBPL010000181.1 GCA_902796535.1 Oscillospiraceae bacterium | reverse complement strand
CCGGGCGGCACGTGAACGTCCGCGCCCCATTCGATCGCTTTCAGCCCGTTTTGTACGGCGAGCGCGATGATCTCCTCGCAGGAAAGCGAACGGAACGTTACCGAAACAAGACCGCTGATGAGCATGATCCTCTCCTCACGCCATGGTATCGAGCATGGCTTGCGTCACTTCGTAATTGGTCGGCTTGCCCTGCGAAAGCAGCAGGAATTCGCCGAGCATGGCTTCGCCCAGGCGCTGCACCTCGTTGCCCAGCGCCCCGGCCAGATGCGGCGTTAAAAACACGTTGGGCAGCGTGTAAAGCTTACTCCCCGCTTCGGGCGGCTCCGGGTCGGTCACGTCGAGCACGGCGGCGCGGGTGGGTTGTTCGGTCAGCGCGGCGATCAGGTCGGGTTCGTTCACCGTCCGCCCGCGCCCCGTGTTGAGGAACACGGCGTTTCGGCCCATTTTTTCAAAGCATTTCCGGTCGATCAGGCCAACGGTCTGCGGCTTATCCGCCAAATGGTTGGAGATGACCGAACACCGTTCAAACAGCTCCTCCGGCGTTTGAACCTTTGTCACGTGCAGCTCGTCCGCCCTTTCTTTGCTCAGAAACGGGTCGAACACCAGCACGTTGAGCGAGTGGCTGCGCAGCCTTTTGATCACGAGCGTGCCGATCGCGCCCGCGCCCAGAATACCGACCCTCGTGTTGTAATTGCCGGGGAACGGCCCGCCGCAATCGTGCTCCGGCCACGCGCTGCTCTGAGCGTGGTGAACGGTCTGAAAAAAGCCCTTGTTCGCTAAAATGATTTCCGCCGCCGCCGTTTCAGCCACCGGCACGGCGTTCGCGTGCCACGCCGAAAACACCCTCACGCCGCTTTCCAGAAACGGGCGCGCAAAGTGCTGCACGCTGCCTGCGGCATAGAACACAGCCTTCAGCGCCGGGAAAATGCGCTTGATCGCTTCTTCGCTCAGCGCGGGCATACCCCACGTGGAAAAGAGATATGCCGCATCCCGAAAGGCTTGCGCGGATCGTTCGCTGACAAAGCAGGCGTCATGCAGCGTCAGATGCTGCGCAAGCGCCTGCCGCACGGCTGCGGAATAGGCGCGGTCAACGGCGTTCGCCGCGCCCAGAAACAGCCCCACGGGCTTGTTCTCGTTTTTCATAGCGGTTACCCGCGTTTTCTGCACCGATAGGTTCCCGCCTTCAGCGCAATGAAATTGGCGTTGTTCAGGCTGCTTCTCGGGTGCTCTTCATCCGTAAAGACCCAATCGTTGGGCAGGCGGATGTTGCCCGTCACGTTTTCCGGCGCTTCGACGGTAAGCGTCGCGCGGCTTTCGGCTTTTGTCCAGCTTACGCTGACCTTGCCTGCGGGCGCCGTATAATACCCTTGCGCCTGATCGAGCGCAGCGAGAAAATCGGGCGTAATATCAACGTGATCGGGCGAAAGGCCGCGCGGGTTGACGTGAATGCCGACCACTCTTTGCAAAAACCAGCTCACGATATCGCCGAAGAAATGGTGGTTGAGGGAATTGGCATAGTCGTGATCCTTGTCCTCCATGAAGTCCTCCGGCAGCGAGGTCAGTCCGCGGCGCACGAACATGCCGTAGGAGGGATAGTCCGTGCGGGTGATCATCTGATAGGCGAGCGCGCCCTGACCGAGCAGACTCAGCACGTGGAAGATCACGCGCATACCGATCATGCCGCAGTCAAAGTGATCGTCGGCTTCGTGGATCAAATCGACCAGCACCTCACCGGCTCTGACCCGTTCGCTTTCGCTGAACACGCCGTAATACAGGCAGATGGCCTGCGCGGTCTGGCAGCGCGGCAGGGCGGTCATGGTGCCGAAATCGACGAGATTGTCGCGGATGGCCTGCCGCAGCTCCTGCGCAAGCTCACGCGCAAAGCGCTCCTGCAGTGCAAGGCCGAGCGCCCCGAACAGGTCGGCTGTTTTGCCGGCGATGTACATGGCGATGACGGAGCTTGTCAGCCGCACCGGCGCAACGGGGTCGCCCGCGCCCTTGCCGGGCTGGAGCCAGTCGCCCAGACCGAAATGGATCAGCCCGTCGCTTTCGCGTTCGGCAGCCAGATAGGCGACGTAGCGCAAAAGCGAATCCTTGCATTCCTTTGCGGGGGTGAGATCGCCGCGCAGGCGCCAGATCTGCCAGCAAAGCTCCGAAAGCACGTTGTCCCACGCGGGGCCGTTGCCCCATTCAAAGCCCCAGCCGCCGGTCGGCACGATGCCGGGCAGCTGCCCCTTACCGTTCTGCGCCTTGCAGATGCTGCGCAGCCATTCGCGGTAGCTGCGCTCGGGCGTGAGCGTGAGCAGCATATGTTCGGCGGAGCAGGCGGCGTCGCCCGTCCAGCCGTTCTTTTCGCGGTGCGGGCAGTCGGTCGGAAAATACCAGAAGTTGGCCAGATCGCTCACCCTTGCCATCGCGCCAAGGCGGTTCATGACGGGGTCGGAGCAGGTGAAACCGCCGCGCTCCTTCAAATCGGAATTGGCCGCGAGCATCACCAGCGTGTCGTCTTTGACCTGCTCCGGCTCCAGCCCGTAGACCACGGCGTAGCGGTAGCCGAAATAGCAGAAGGCGGGTTCAAAGGTCTCGTCTTTTTCGCCTTTGCACACATAATAAACCGTCTGACCGTAGTTGTCCGGATAGAAGGAGCCTGTGTTCTGGTAGCTCGGCTTGCCGTCGGTGGTGAGCATTTCGCAGAACTGAATAAAAAGCTTCTGCCCCTTTTTGCCGTCTATTTTCAGCCGGCAGATACCGGCGGTGTTCACGCCGAAATCAAACATCACGCCGGCTTGCCCCAGCACATCGAATTTGAACTGTGTGTTCAGGCGCATATTGGAGCGGTTGTTCAGACGCGGGTCCATGGTGGCTTCTCTGATTTCAACGGCTTTGATCTCATCGCGGATCAGAATCGGGTCGGCGTCGCACAGGCGGAATTCGCCGCGCGGCATTTCCGCCGGCAGCACGGGCTGCCAGCCGCTGTCGTCAAAGCCCGGCTCGTTCCAGCCGCGCTGTTCCAGCGTTGCGTCATAAAAGCAGCCGCTGCGCAGATCGTCGAACAGGATGGGGGAGGGCGCGGTTTTGAACCGGCCGCCGACGTCCTCGTCCGTTTCGTTTCCTTCTTTGTCAACGCCTGTCAGCGCCATGGCAAAGCGGGGCGCGCCGCGAAAGCGCGCCGCGTCAAAGTCCCACACCCGGCCGCCGGGCGCGTTCTGCATTCCGTTGCCCAGCACGAGCGCAACGGTGTTGTCGTCCGCCGGGTCGATGAGCGCGGTGATCTCGTACCGGTCAAAATAAACGAGATCGTCCGGGTTGGAAATATAGGGCGCCAGCAGCCCTTTGGTGATTTTTTTGCCGTTGATGAATAAATCGTAAAATCCGAGCCCCGACACGGTCACATAATATTTTTTTCCCTCGTCGAAGCGAAAATCCGCCCGCAGATAAGGCGCGTTGACGTGTTTTTCATAAGTGTTGTATTCGCGTGTTGCCTGAAAGAATTGTTTTGGAAATTTCATGTTGATCACCTCGCTGTTATTCTACTAAATCCTGCCGGGAATATCAACTCATTTGCCATAACAAATCCATAAAGTGTTTGAGTTTTTTTGCGCGTTATGCTATACTGCAAGGGAAAGGAGCGTGACGGAACGTGATTTACAGGGAATTTCAGGGCAGGCAGCTTTCCAACCTGAGCTTGGGCTGTATGCGCCTGCCGCACGGCGAGAAATATGAGGAAATCGACACGCAGCAGGTCAAACAGATGGTACGCTATGCAATGGAGCACGGCGTGAATTATTATGACACCGCGTGGGGATACCACAACGGCCGATCCGAAATTGTGATGGGCGAGGCGCTCTCGGCCTATCCGCGCGAGAGCTTTTATCTGGCCACCAAATTCCCCGGCTATGATTTGTCGAGCTTTGAAAACGTGCGCGGCATTTTTGAAAAGCAGCTGGAAAAATGCCGGGTGGATTACTTTGATTTTTATCTGTTCCACAACGTCTGCGAAAAGAATATCGAGCAGTACCTCGACCCGCAGTACGGCGTGTATGATTTTCTTATGGAGCAAAAACGAAACGGCGTGATCCGCCACCTCGGCTTTTCCTGCCACGGCCAGCCGGAGGTGCTCCGCCGGTTCCTGGAGGCCTACGGGAAGGATCTGGAATTCTGCCAGCTGCAGCTCAATTATCTGGACTGGACGTTCCAGAACGGGATGGAGAAGGTCGCCATGCTCAGGGAGTACGGCATCCCCGTCTGGGTCATGGAGCCGCTGCGCGGCGGCAGCCTGAGCACGATGGCGCCGGCCTATGAAGCGCGGCTCAGGGCGCTGCGCCCCAACGAAACGGCCGTCGGCTGGGCGTTCCGCTTTTTGCAGTCGCTGCCCGAGGTAAAGGTCATTCTTTCGGGTATGTCGAACATGGAGCAGCTGGCCGAAAACATCAGAATCTTTGAAACCGACGAGCCGCTGAACGAAACCGAAATGGAAACGCTGCTCGCGGCTGCCGATCAGATGCTTGCCCAAAAGACGCTGCCCTGCACGGGTTGCCGCTACTGCACCGAATACTGCCCGCAGCAGCTTGACATTCCCTACCTCATCAAGCTCTATAACGAGCACAGCTTCACCGGCGGCGGGTTCCTCGCCCCTATGGCGCTCGAAGCGCTGGAAAAAGACAAGTGGCCAAGCGCCTGCCTCCACTGCCAAAGCTGTGAAGCCGTCTGCCCGCAGCAGCTCAAAATATCCGACGCCATGGCGGATTTTGCCGAAAAAATCACAGAATAAACAAAAAAATAAAACGGGCGCGCTGCAAAATACAGTTGGCATTTTGCAACGCGCCCGCATTATTTGATATTGTTATTATTGTTCGTTGTCGCGCACGAAAGTATAATAATTGGTGGGTAAGCCGCCCCAGCGGTAATCGCCGCTTTTCCATTCGACGATCAGGTAATCGACGCCGTCGACGGTTTTGATCTCATAGGCGCAGGCGCTGTAATTGAATTTGCGCAGCAGGCAGCCCTTTGTCCACGTTTGTTTGTCGTCGCCTTCGATCACTTCGTCCTCATACACGCTCGTCACGTGGCCGCCCGGGAAGAATTCCACGCTTTTCCAGTATTGGTCTTCTTCGTCCTCCTGTTCGGTGCTGAACGGCTCGTTGGCGCCGAGAAAGCCCCAGGTTTTCCACTTGCCGATTACGGCGGGATCGTCGACAAAGGGCATATCAATATCATCCTTGATGCCAATGTCCCATTTCGAGCGGGGCGTATTGTCTATTTTTTTGAGCACCAGCAGGTCGGTCTTGCCGCTCACCAGGTATTCGTAGCTCTTGTGATCGATCAGCATATAGGTCTCGCCGTCGATCTCTTCGATCCGATAGTCTTCTGCACGCGCGTTTTGGTAAGCGTTGTTGATGAATTTTCCCTTCGTCCAGCGCCAGCCCCACCATTCTTCGCCGCCGACCAGAAAATAGAGCTCGGGGATATCCCCGTCGTAATACGTGTCGTCGGGCTCTTTGCCCAGATAAAAGTCGTCCACGCTGTTCCAGATGCCGAGCACCTGCCACTTGCCCACGGCCTGCGGGTCGTCCACAAATGGAAAATCAATGTCTTCGTGGAATCTCAGTTCTTCTTCGTTCATAAAATCTCTCCTGTCCATATCATCTTTAACCTGTTCGAGGGCGCCGAGCATTTCGGTGAGTTCGGCTTTCTTCCGGTCGAATAAACGGGCGATCTCTTCCTGTTGT
>CADBPL010000180.1 GCA_902796535.1 Oscillospiraceae bacterium | reverse complement strand
GTGTGCGGTGTTGACCGCGGCAGCGTTTTTACCGGAACGCTGATGCGCTATCAGCTATCCGGTAACCTCTTAACTCTTAACTCTGACCTCTGCCCTTTTCTTTTGCCCTCTCCGTCACCGCCTTTGGCGGCGCCACCTCACCCAAAGGGCGAGGCAAGAAGGTGCGGTGTTGACCGCGGCAGATTTTTGATCGGAACGCTGATTTGCTATCGGCTATCAGCCATCGGCTATCAGCTATCGGCTATCGGCTATCAGCTATCGGCTATCAGCTATCGGCTATCAGCCATCAGCTATCAGCCATCCGCTATCATTGACAAAGAGGGCTGCATCAGATTGATACAGCCCTCGACGCTATTGCTTATAGATTACTGTTTTTTGCTGAGGATGACAAGGCAGGCGCCTGCACCGGCCACCGCAACAACGATGACGGCGATGATGACGATCTTTTTCACGTCAATGCCGGAATCCTCTTCTTCCTCTGCTTCGGTGGTATCTTCCAGGAAGAAATCATCGGCATAGGTGTAGATATCGATCGGCTCGGTGGAGGTTTCTTCAAATTCTTCGGTGGAGATCTCTTCTACCGTGTAATCTTCTTCTTCGTCCTCATCGGGGGTGTATCTTTTGGTGTTGCTGGTCTTTTTCTTGGTGGTGCTGACCTTTTTCTTGGTGGTGCCGGCTTTTTTGGTGGTGCTGGCTTTTTTGGTGGTGGCGTTGGGACGATCGTCGAATTCTACAACGTCGTATTCGTCGTCTTCGTCTTCCTCTTCATCGGCCTCAGTGGTTTCAGGCGCTTTCGTGGTGGCGGGCGCAGCCGTGGTGGCGGGCGTAGCCGTGGTGGCAGGCGCAGCCGTGGTGGCAGGCGCAGCCGTGGTGGCAGGCGCTTTCGTGGTGGCGGGCGCAGCCGTGGTGGCGGGCGCAGCCGTGACGGGGTCCTCAACTTCCACAGCAGCAGTCAGCAGGTAAGTGGTGGTGAAGACCAGGATCAGGCACAGCATCAGTGCCAGCGCGTTGCGGATTTTCTCTTTCGGGGTCATTGTCTTTTTCTCTCCTTTTCTTTTGCAATATAATTCAGATACAACGACATTATAGCATATTTTTCTCGATAGTCAACTGAAAAAGTAATAAAAAAATTCAAAAAAAGTTAATATATAATTGTGCTCTGTGCATATTGAAGCAGCGCGCCGGGCTCGTTGGGGATTTTTCCGTCGATCACGGCCTGAAGCAGGCGGTCAAGCACCTCGCCCACCGCGCGGCCGGTCAGCCCCAGCTGCGCGCCAAGCGCCCGCCCGTCAACAGCCAGCTGTGCCAACGTCACACAGTCGCCCCGCGCGCCGATTTGTTCCAGCAGCGCCGCAGCGCGGGCATAGCCCTCGGCGGAGAGCACGTCGGTCAGCGCAGCATATTCCAGCACGGCCAACGCATCCGCTTCGCCGCACGCGCCCAGCAGCCGCCTCATGGCGGGCAGATCAGGGCGAATTCCGGCAGCCGGATACCGCGCCGCGCAAACCGCCTGCGCGATCACGGCGTTGGGGTAACGCAGCCGCCGCAAAACGGCTTCGGGGTCGCTCCCCCGCGTGAGCAGAGCAAGCTTGACTGCAAGGCTCGACGCCCGTTCGATCCGCTCCGCCGCCGCTTCGGTGAGCACCGCCTCAGGCAGCACCGCCGCCAGCACGTCGGCAAAGCGCACCAGCACCGGGGCGCAGTGCCCGCCAAGCAGCCTGGTCAGCTCCGCCTGCACGCGTTCCACGGCGATTTTTTTCAGGTTATCCCTGCGCTTGTGAACGGCGCGTTCGGTCGCTTCCTCCACGGTGAAGCCCAGCGTAGCGGCAAAGCGCACGGCGCGCATGATGCGCAGCGCATCCTCTTCAAAGCGCGTTTCAGCGTCGCCCACGCAGCGGATGATTTTTTGGTTTAAATCGTCCAGCCCGCCGAACGCGTCGAACACACGGCCCTCGCGGCTGAGCGCCATGGCGTTCACGGTGAAATCGCGCCGCCTGAGATCCTCCACGAGCCGGTCGGTGAAGGTCACCTGCGCCGGGCGGCGGCAGTCCGAATAAGCGCCGTCGATGCGGTAGGTGGTGATCTCCAGCGGTTCGTCCAGAATCACCGTAACGGTGCCGTGCCTGACGCCGGTGGGCACCACGCGGTGCGCGTGAAACACGGCCTGCGTCTGTTCGGGCAAGGCAGAGGTGCAAATATCCCAATCGCTCGGCTCGCGCCCGAGCAGCGAATCACGCACGCAGCCGCCCACGGCATAGGCCTCATAGCCGCTTTGCTCCAGCCGCCCGAGCGCCTCGCGCACATAAGCGGGCATGGCAACGGAAAGATCAGAACGTATCATAAACAGCCACGGAATAAATCAGCTCCGGCACAAGGGCGAGAAAACGGGGCAGCCAGTTGGTGAGGGTGTAAAACAGCAGCGACGCATAGGAAAGAATGCTGCCCGCGGTGTAAGCCGCCTTGGAGGTGGTGTTGTCGCCGGTGAAGGTGATCTTGTTTTCACCGGTGTTTTTGGTCAGCGTCAGCGTGTCGATTTTTTTGGACTGATGCGATTCGTCGCCCAGAATATAGGCGTTGAGCGTCAGCTTGCCGCCCGTGATCTCCACGGTGTTGTAGCAGCCGCCGATGTTGTTTTCATCGGTGCTCTTCCAGTCGGTGCCGTTCCAGTAGTTGCCGTAGCCGCCCTTTTGAACAACGAGCGCGTCGATGAACTGCTTTTTCATGAAATGACCAGCCAGGAATTCGCGCACCTCGTAGCGCTTGCTGCCGGCGGTGCCGCTGAGCAGGTAGGTGACGCCGTTTTCATCGAGCCTGTTGTGGGTGAGCGGCTTGGTGCGCAGATACTGGTGGTCGTGCCCGCCGATGACAAGGTCGACGTTGGTTTCATCACACACCTTCGTCAGGGTCTTTTGCAATTGCAGCGCGTCCGGCCATTTGCCGTCCTTGCCCAGGGTATAGGGCGATTTGTGGATGAACACGATCTTCCAATCCTTATCGGTGGAATTCATATCGTTTTTCAGCCACTTGAGCTGCGGCCGGGACACGTTCAGGCAGTCGTTGGTGTTCAAAACGGCAAAATGCGCGTTGCCGTAATCGAAGGAATAGTTCACGCCGTTTTTGGTCTGAACGCTTTCGGACGTGTCAAGGTTGAACATATTGTTGAACCAGTTGGCCACGCCGAAGCCGTCGTGGTTGCCCGACACGGGCGCGAGCAGATAGCCGCGGTTCAGTTCGCCGAACGAGGCGTCATAAAGATCCCATTCCTCATTGGTGCTGTCGTTGGTGAAATCGCCGCAGTTGGCAACAAAAGCGGCGTCGGGCAGCGCTTCAAACGCGGCGCGCAGGGTGGCGGCACCCTTTTCAAAGTTTTCGGCGGAGCTTGCCTGCACGTCGGCGATCTCGATGAATTTGACCGAATCGGCCGCGCCGCCGGTCTTCACCGTGCCGGTCACGGTGTTGGCGCCGTCGCCCACGGTGTAGGTAACGAGCGTTTCGGCGGGCAGGTTGGAGGCGGTGACCTTGTGCATCCACAGGCCCTCCCACGCTTCGCACACGGGGTCGGACAGCGTTGCGCCGGCAATCGCCGTGCCGCTTTCGTCGCGCAGCGTCACGACGCTGTCGGCTTTTTCGGCGGTGTACCAGCAAAAGCCCACAGTCCGGCCGTTATCGCCCGCCACGCACGCGCTCACGCGCACGGGGCTGTTCCCGGTTTCCGCCGTATCGGCGGCTGCGGGCGCGCTGAACAGCGAGGAAAGCAGCAGCACGGAAAGAACAAGACAAACGATTCTTTTTGCGTTTTTCATGGTGATTTCTCCTTATTTCACTTCTTTAAAATAAAGCGCGATGCTTTCGCCGTCTTCCTGTTTCATTCTGGTCAGGTTCAGCCCGGCGCTCATCAGCGCCGCGCCGGAGCGCGTGAGATCGAGCGCTTCGCAATAATAGGTTTTGTTCGGGTCAAGCCCCTTCAGGCGCAGCGGAAAGGCGGAAGCTTCCGGCCGGCGGATGATCACCACGGTGAACAGCGCCTCGCTCTTGTCGGCCGCCACGTGACCCCACGCGCAGCGGAAGGTGTTGTCAGTGGGGGCGATGAGGCGGTAGAAATCGCCGTAATGGGTCAGGTTGTAATACTTGTGGTAATCGGCGACCTGACGGCGGACGATGGCCTTTTCCTCGTCGGTGAGCTTGTTGGGGTCAAGCTCGTAGCCGAAGGAGCCGCTCATGGCGACGTTGCCCTTGGTGACGTAGCCGGCGCGGCGGTTGGCCGAAACGTGCGCGCCCACGCAGGAGGTCGGGTAGCACAGTGAGGTGCCGAACTGGATGGTCAGGCGTTCGAGGGGGTCGGTGTTGTCGCTGCACCAGATCTGCGGCGAAAAATAGAGCATACCGGGGTCGAACCGGCCGCCGCCGCCCGAGCAGTTTTCAATGAGCAGGTCGGGGAACGCTTTGGTCAGGCGATCCATCAATTCATACGTACCCAGCACGAAACGGTGGAACACCTCCTGCTGCCGTTCGGGCGGCAGCAGCGCGGAGCCGGCCTCGGTGATGTTGCGGTTGAAATCCCACTTGAGGTAGTCGATTTTGTTGTTGGCGAGGACGGAACTCATCTGCTCAAAGATGTTGTCGCGCACATCCTGCCGGGTCATGTCGAGAATGAGCTGATGGCGGCCCAGGGAACGGGCGCGGTTCGGCACATGCAGGCACCAGTCGGGGTGGGCACGGTAGAGGTCGGAATCGGGCGAGATCATTTCCGGCTCATACCAGATGCCGAATTTCAGCCCCAGCTCGTTCACGCGGCGGATCAGCTCGCCCAGTCCGCCGGGCAGCTTCTTTTCGTTGACGAACCAGTCGCCCAGCGAATTGGTGTCGTCGTTGCGGCGGCCGAACCAGCCGTCGTCCATGACGAGCATTTCAATGCCCAGCTCTTTGGCGCGCGCGGCAAAGGAAACGAGCTTGTCGGTGTCAAAATCAAAAAAGGCGGCTTCCCAGCTGTTGATGAGCAGCGGGCGCTTTTCGGTTTTCCAGCGGCCGCGGATGAGGTTGTTGTTGTAGAGGCGGTGGAAGATGCGGCTCATTTCGCCCACGCCGTCGGGCGTGAACACCATGACCACCTCGGGCGCGGTGAAGCGCTCGCCCGGCTCAAGACGCCAGCAGAAATCGGTGGCGTTGATGCCCATGAGGAAGCGGCTGCTGCGGTTGAAATCCACCTCGACCTCGGCGGCGAAGTTGCCGCTGTAAACGAAGTTGAAGCCGTAGACGTCGCCGTGATCCTCCCCCGCATCTTTTCGGGCCAGCGCCACAAAGGGGTTGTGCTGGTGGCTGGACGAGCCGCGCTTGCTGGCAATGGACTGGATGCCGTGGCTCAGCGGGCGGGTGGTGAGCGTGCGCTCCTTGCCCCACATGCCGTACAGGTGCATCAT
>CADBPL010000179.1 GCA_902796535.1 Oscillospiraceae bacterium | reverse complement strand
TTTACGGAATCTCTTTGGGTTTCCTGCATCGGGGTCATCCTTTCAGACAAGAAGGTTTTTCTGAGAAAACAATTTTACGGATAAAGAACTGAAACAACGTCTTATTTGTTATGGTACAATAAAAAACGCAAAATGTAAACAGCTTCGGCGAAATTTCAAAAAAATACTTTTAAAAATCGAAAATTAAACACAATTGAGGTGTGCGGATCATGCCGATCCGCTTTAACCGCTGTCAGCGCCGTGCCTTAAAGGAACCGTTTCCGATGGATCGGAACGAAGGGCCCCCGGTCAAAATCCTCGTCGTTGATGATCCTGCCCGGGTTGGCGTTGAGCATGCGGTCATACACGTCAAACGGGATGGCGCGCGGAAAATGATCCATCATCGCCAGCAGATCGTTCGGGCGGCGGCGCAGCGAATGGGCGTCAGACCCGATGAACGACGCCATGCCGCTGTTCGCCATGGCAAAGCCGAGCTCCTTGGCCTCCATGCCGTTGGAGCCCACAAGGCTGGTGCCGTTGAGCTGGAACAGCACGCCGAGATCGGCCAGATGGTTGATGATGTCGTAATTCTCCTGCGTGTATAAATAGCGCTCGGGGTGCGCGATGATCGGCACATAGCCGCGCGCAAAAAACTCGTTGGCATATTTGACCAGCCGCATGGTGTTCAGCCCGCGGAAGGTGAATTCAATAAGGATATAACGGCTGCCGTTGAGCGTGACGCCGTCGAGGTTCGGCGCAAAAAAGATGTCGTCATCCACAAACACTTCCGCGCCGGGCAGCAGCTCCAGCTCAATGTTTTGCTCATCCAGCGCGCGCTTCAATTCGTCCATGCGCCGCTCGCGGCGGTGCAGGAATTCCTCGATTTGCGACGGATTCGGCAAATGCGGCGTCAACACCGCCGTTTGGATGGAATTGGCCGCCGCCAGCCGGCACAGCCCGACGGATTCCTCCAGGCTGCCGGAGCCGTCGTCCATTCCGTGCAGGATATGGCAATGCATATCGATCATGGGTGATACTCCTGTTCTGGCGCAGTGCTGCCTGTCAAAATCACAGCACGGCCGCTTTCAGCTCGTCGATCCTGTCGGTCTTTTCCCACGTCAGGTCAAGATCCTCACGCCCGACGTGACCGTAAGCGGCAAGCCGGCGGTAAATGGGCCTGCGCAGATCGAGCGAACGGATAATGCCCGACGGGGTGAGCGCAAACACCTTTTCAACAGCTTTTTCGAGCTTGTCCTCCGCGACCCGGCCCGTGCCAAACGTGTCAACGCGCACGGAGACCGGCTGAGCCACGCCGATGGCGTAGGCCAGCTGCACCTCGCATTTATCCGCCAGACCTGCGGCCACAATGTTTTTGGCCACGTAACGCGCGGCGTAAGCGGCAGAGCGGTCGACCTTGGTCGGGTCTTTGCCGGAAAAGGCGCCGCCGCCGTGGCGGGAATAGCCGCCGTAGGTGTCCACAATGATCTTGCGGCCGGTCAGGCCGCTGTCGCCCTGCGGGCCGCCGGTGACGAACCGGCCGGTGGGGTTGACAAACACCTTGGTTTTTTCATCTAAATATTTCGCCGGAATGATCGGCCCGATCACGTATTGTTCAATATCGGCTTTGATCCGCTCCTGCTCCGCGTCAGCGCTGTGCTGGGTGGAAACCACAATGGCGTCGATGCGCACAGGCTTGTCGTCTTCATATTCGACCGTGACCTGCGTTTTGCCGTCGGGGCGCAGATAGGGCAGCGTGCCGTTTTTGCGCACCTCGGTCAGCCTTTTGGCCAGCGCGTGCGCCAGCGAAATGGGCAGCGGCATCAGTTCGGGCGTTTCGTTGCAGGCAAAGCCGAACATCATGCCCTGATCGCCCGCGCCCTCGCGGTCAACGCCCATGGCAATGTCGGGGGACTGCTTATCCAGCGCAACAAGCACGGCGCAGGTGTTGCCGTCAAAGCCCTTGGAGGCGTCGTCATAACCGATTTCGCAAACCGTTTTGCGCGCAATGGCGGGGATGTCGATATCGGCGGTGGTGGAGATCTCGCCCATGAGCAGGATCTGACCGGTGGTGCAGGTCACCTCGCACGCCACGCGGCCCTGCGGATCCTGCGCGAGGATCGCGTCAAGCACGGCGTCGGAAATATTGTCGCAGATTTTATCGGGATGACCCTCGGTCACCGATTCGGACGTAAACAGACTTCTCATAATTCTTTCCCCTTCTCTTTCCCGGATGTTTTGCAAAAAAAGAACGTCCGCTGCATACGGACGCATAAAAATGCATCCTTATCTTTCGGCTTTCACCGCAGGATTTGACACCTTGCCGTAAGGCAGGTTGTCGGGCTTCGCAGGGCCTGTTCCCTCAGCCACTCGAAATAAGGACATTCGATTTTTGTTCATTATACAGAGAAAATGCGAAAAAGTCAATACCTGCGCCCAAAACAAAAACGGTTCAAAAATCCGGGCCGGTTTTTTCACGCGGAATCTTGCATTTTGAAACAGGTTCCGTTAAACTGAAGAAAAAAAAGCGAAAGGATGATTGCGGTGCAACGATTCATCGCCCTGTTTATGACGCTGGTTTTGTCGCTGCTTCTTTCCCTCGGCGCCGTCAGCCGCCGCACGGAAGCATGGGCGCTTGCGCTGCCTTTTTATGAAGGCGGCCGGATCAGCAAAAGCCTTTACCTCGACGGCTCCGGCATAAAAAGCGACGGCGACGGCCCCACAGGCTCGGAGAGCCTCATGGAGCTGGTTCGCGGCACAAACGAAAGCCAGTATGAAAACTACTGCAAAACGCTGGAAGAAGCCGGCTGCCGGACCGTCTGCAAAAACGCGCTCGGCGGCGTGACCTGCGCGGCGTTCCGCCGGGGCGAAAAGCTGTACTACACCTATTACGCCAAACGCAAAAATGAAGTGCGCATTATTGAGGATAACAACACCCTGAATTTTGAAGACTTCGGCTATGAATGCGGCAGCGACGAGGGCGCGACCATTTACCAGTTTGATTACCCTTATCTTGACGACGGCGAACGAAGTGACGAAACGCGTTACGCCAACAACGGCATGATGTACGTCATTCATCTGGCGGACAACAGCCTGATCGTCATCGACGGCGGCGCGATCCGCCAATCCAGCGATCAAAACATCGACGAGTGCATCGGATTCCTGCACAAAATCACCGGCACGCAGGCGGGCGAACCGATCCGCATCGCCCTGTGGTACGGCACGCACGGCCACAGCGATCACATTACCTTTTTCTACAAGCTCCTCGGTTATTATCACGATGAGCTTTTGCTGGAACGCGTGATGTTCAACTACCCGTCCTTCCGGCTGGTGGAGCAGGATGAGCGCACCAATATGTTCCGCAACCGGCTGGCGCAGTTATATCCGGACGTCAAGTATCTTTGCCCGCACACGGGCATGAGCTTCCCGCTGGCCAACGTAACCATCGACGTGCTTTACACGCAGGAGGACGCCGTGTCGGCAAACACCGGCAAAACGCCGGTCAAAAACCCCAACGACGGCTCCACCGTCTGCCGCATCACGGCGGCGGGCAGGCGGCTGCTGATCACAGGGGATATCGACCTGCTCGCGCAGGACAAGATCCTCGCGCTGCACGATCCGCGCGAGCTGAAAGCCGACGTGCTGCAGGCGCCCCACCATCTTTACAACAACGTTGTGCTGCTTTACCGCTATGCCGGCGCCGATTTCGTGCTCTGCCCCATGTCGGAAGGTCACGGCAAAACGCTGTGGGGCTATAAGGCGGCGCGGCTGTTTTACAAAAAAGATCAGCTGCTCTTTGCCGGCAGCGCGCTTTACGGCGTCGCCATGAACGCCGACGGACTGACGCTGTCGGTCGATCACACCGCCTGCGGCCCTTATGAC
>CADBPL010000178.1 GCA_902796535.1 Oscillospiraceae bacterium | reverse complement strand
GTCAGCAAAGCGGCGGCTTTTTTGCACAATCTGACGAAAAAATCTCTCGCTCCCTCGCACACTCTGATTTAATCAGCGTTTCCTTAGTTCTGATTCAGTGGCGCTCCAAAAAGTCTTTGAGGTGCTTGCTGCGGCTGGGGTGGCGCAGCTTGCGCAGCGCCTTGGCTTCGATCTGGCGGATGCGTTCCCGCGTGACGTTGAACTCCTTGCCCACCTCTTCGAGCGTTCTCTGGTGGCCGTCCTCCAGCCCGAAGCGCAGTGAGATCACTTTCTTTTCGCGCGGGGTCAGAGTGCTGAGCACCTCGTCGATGGATTCCTTGAGCAGGCTGTTGGACGCGGCGTCCACGGGCGAGAGCGCGTCTTCGTCGGGGATGAAATCGCCAAGGTGGCTGTCTTCCTCTTCGCCGATGGGCGTTTCAAGCGAAACGGGCTCCTGCGCCACGCGCATGATCTCACGCACCTTGTCCACCGACATATCGAGCTCGGCTGCGATCTCCTCGGCGCTGGGGTCGCGGCCGATCTTGTGGAGCAGCTGGCTGTTGGTCTTTTTGACCTTGTTGATCGTTTCGACCATATGGACGGGAATACGGATGGTTCGGGCCTGATCGGCAATGGCTCTGGTGATCGCCTGCCGGATCCACCACGTGGCGTAGGTGGAAAACTTGAAGCCCTTGGTGTAGTCAAATTTGTCGACCGCCTTGATCAGGCCGAGGTTGCCCTCCTGGATCAGATCGAGGAACTGCATCCCGCGCCCGACGTAACGCTTGGCGATGCTGACCACCAGACGCAGGTTCGCTTCGGCAAGGCGCGCCTTGGCCGCCTCGTCGTTGTTGTTGATGCGGATGGCCAGATTGATTTCCTCTTCAGGCGTGAGCAGCGGCACATGGCCGATCTCTTTCAGGTAGACCTTGACCGGATCGTCCATGGCGATGTTCTTCACGTCGGGCGAGCTGGCATTGTCGGAACCGCCCTTGCCCTCTGTTTCAAAGGCGATCGCTTCCAGCGCAATGTCGCCCAAATCGTCGATGATCTTGATGTTCTGGTTTTCGATGGTCTCATAGAGGTTGTCCAGCTCGTCAAGATCCAGATCCATTTCCTCCATGGCCGCATCGATCTCGTGGGTGGTCAGCTTGCCGCTGAGCTTTCCCTTTTCGATCAGTTGACGCAATGCGTTCTTTTTCTCTGCTGCTTCCATATTCCTTCTCCTTTTCCTTCGGAACCGCCGATTCCGCCGGGCAGGCAGTTTGACGGAAAGGAATCCGTCAAAATGCGTGCCGCGCCTGAATCTGCGGCTGCCTTATTTGAAGAGCCTGGAAAACTCTTCGTCGCTGAAAGAAGAAACGTCACCCACATCCGATTTATTTTTTTCCTCTTTCAAACGATTTATGCACTCGATGCACTCGGCACCGCTGTTGCCTGAAACAAGACCCGTGTTGATCACGCCGGTCAGACGACCGATCTCCCCGGTCGTAAAGTGCTGCGCCAAAATGGTGATATCCGGCTGCTCACCGGCCTGCAGATAAGGCAGGAGCACCTGAAAGACCCGTTTGTAAAAGTCGGACAGAAACACGTCCTCGGTCAGTTCGACGCCAAGCTGGCGGTAAAGCCGGGGATCGCGCACTAAATTGGCGATCAGCCGTTCTTCGGCGCGCACGGCGCCGAGGTTGGAGGTGACCGCAATGCTCCTGTCTGAAGAAAATGACTGCGATTGAATTTTGCGGAACGCCTCACGCTCCTGCCCGACCTTGCGCCGGCGGCGCGCCGCGCGCACCTGATTGGCAATGGATTCTTTGGAAATGCCCAGATCGTTCGACAGCCGTGTTTCATAAACGTCGCGCTCGATATCGGAATCGATCGAAGCTAAAATCGGCACCGCCTCGCGCATGAAGCCGATCTTGCCGTCGTCGGTGCTGACGTCAAACGGCTGTCGGGCCTTGTTCAAACGGAATTCAATATCGTTCGCCGCGCCGTCCACAATGGCGCGGAAGCGTTCGGGACCGTATTTTTTGATGATTTCGTCCGGATCCTTACCGCCGCTGAGCTGCAGCACGCGCACCTTGACGCCGACCCGGGAAAACGCCGTGATCGCCCGCTGCACCGCCTTTTGACCGGCCTCGTCGGAATCGTAGGAGAGCAGCACCTCGTCGGCGTAACGGCTGACCAGATTCACCTGCTCATCCGGCAGCGCCGTGCCCAGGCAGGCGATGCTGTTGGTGAACCCCGCCTGATGCAGGGCGATGGTATCCATATAGCCCTCCGTCAGGATCAGCCGCCGTTCGCCGCTGTTTTTGGCAAAGTTCAGCCCGAACACGCCCGTTCCCTTTTTGTAAACAAGGGTATCGGCCGTGTTGATGTATTTCGGCTTGGAATCATCCAGCACCCGGCCGCCGAAGGCAACCACGTTGCCGTTGACGTCAATGATCGGCACAATGGCGCGGTTGCGGAAATTGTCGTAATAATTGGTTTTATCGTTCTTTTCGCTTTTGCGCGCCAGATTGGCGTCGACCAGCTCCGGCAGGGAAAAGCCCTTTTGGTGCAGGTGGTCGCACAGCGCGCGCCAACCGTCCGGCGCGTAGCCGAGGCCGAAGTGGCGAATGGTGCTCATGGTGTAGCCGCGGTCGAGCAGATAATCGAGGCACCTGCGTCCCTGCGGACCGATCAGACACTCGTGAAAAAAGCGCGCCGCCTCCCGGTTTGCCGCCAGAATGCGGCGGCGCCGGTTGCTCACGCCGTCGTCATACCCATCCTCCGGCAGGGGCAGATTCACCCGCTGCGCAAGAAAGCGGACAGCGTCAAGATAGCCGAGGTTTTCGATGCGGCGGATAAAGGTGATCACGTCGCCGCCCGCGCCGCAGCCGAAGCAGTAAAACGACTGGGTGTCCAAATAAACCGTAAAGGACGGCGTTTTTTCGTTATGGAACGGGCAAAGCCCTTTCATGGTGCTGCCGTGGCGGCGCAAATTGACATAAGAAGAGATCACTTCGGAAATCTCGTTTCTGTCCCGAAGCGTGCGCAAAAAGTCGTCGTTGATCCTTCTTTCCGCCATGAAAACCGCCTTGCGATTCAGAATTCGCACAAAAGGAAAGGAATCATCTCACCTTATGCCCGAATCGCGTCTCCTTTCTGAATGTTCACGCTGTCGATCTCCTCATGATTACAGGGGCCAGGAATTGGGTATAAACAGGGTCTGGAACATATGCACGGCAAAACGGTCGGTCATGCCGGCAATGTAATCGCACACGGCGCGATCCGCCCCCTCTCGCAAACAGGTTTCTTCAAACTGGTTCGGCAGCTTGTCCGGATGCGTCGTATAGTATTCGTAAAGCATGGCGATCATGGTTTTCGCCTTCCCTTCTTCGCTTTTGCAGTAGGGGTTGGTGTAAACCTTGAGGAACATAAAGGAATGCAGCTCGTCAAACGCCTCCTGCACGTCCTGCGCCATGCGGATATCATCGCCGCTGTTTTCGATCACGGAGCGCACCAGCGTGTTGATGCGCTGGGATTTGGAGCTGCCGAGCCGTTCACGCACGCCGGGCGGAATGTCGGTTTCCGCCATGACGCCGGCGTGGATGGAATCCTCGATATCGTGGTTGACATAAGCGATGCGGTCGGCCAAACGGACAATGCGTCCCTCGAGCGTGAAGGCCGGTTCGCCGCCCGTGTGGCGCTCGATGCCGTTGAGCACCTCCCGGGTCAGGTTCAGACCCTTTCCCTCTTTTTCGAGGCAGCGGCAGACCCGCACGCTCTGTTCATAATGGCGATAGCCGCCGGGATACAGCTCGTTGAGCGCGCGCTCCCCCGCATGACCGAACGGCGTATGCCCCAGATCATGCCCCAAAGCGATGGCTTCGGTCAGGTTTTCGTTCAAACGCAGCGCCACGGCAATGGTGCGGGCGATCTGCGTCACTTCAAGCGTGTGGGTCAGGCGGGTGCGGTAATGGTCATCCTCCGGCGATAAAAACACCTGCGTTTTGTGCTTGAGGCGGCGGAACGCGTTGGAATGAATGATGCGGTCGCGGTCGCGCTGCCAGCAGGTGCGAATGTCATCCTGCTCTTCCTGTTCTTCTCTGCCCAGGGAACGGTCGGCAAAGGCGGCAAGAGCGGAAAGCGTCTGATGTTCATTCTGTTCGGTTATTTTCCGGATCGAGGTCATTCCATCACCGCCTTTTGATTGATACCTGAGGCAGCAACGCACACCCCAATTGTGCGGTGCTGTTTTAATTATACACAGGGTTATACACAGGCAAACCGAAAAACCCTTTAATTTTTCGTATTATTTTGCCGGCGCAAACAGCGTTTCCCGCTGCGCCGGGGAGACTTTGCCGAGGCTCGCGTCAAACACGGCGGCGCAAAAGCCGTCATACAGATGCTGCGGCATGGTAAAGCAAACCGAGACCCTGTCGGTGAAATCGGTGCTTTCGACCGTGCCGCCCGCTTCGGGGATCATGGCGGAAAGCTTGCCGTAAAAGCCGTAATCACAGTTCGCTTCGGCGCGCACGCACAGCGCCATTTTGATTTTCTGCGCCGCGTCGACGCCGAGCTTGGCTGTGTGAGAATAAGCGCGCACCAGCCCGCCGCCGCCCAGCAGAATTCCGCCGAAATAGCGGGTGACCACCACGCAGCAATCGGTGAGGTTTTCTTTGAGCAGCACGTCGAGCACCGGCATCCCCGCCGTGCCCTGCGGCTCACCGTCGTCGGAATAGCGCTTGATCTGACCGTCGCGCAGCACGTAGGCATAGACATTGTGCCTGGCGTCCCAGTGTCTGGCGCGAATCTGATTGATGAAAGCGACCGCTTCCTCCTGCGTCTGAACCGGCGCGGCGTAGCCGATGAACCGGGAATGCTTCACAACGTATTCATCGTTCGCTTCCTGCCTGAGCGTAAAGTATTCGTCCATAATTTACTCTCCAAAGAAAAGGAAAGGCGGTGCGCAAGCACCGCCTGACGATTGAATTATTTGCTTTCGAGGTTGTAACGTCTCTTGAATCTGTCAACACGTCCGCCGGTATCGACAAGCTTTTGCTTACCGGTGAAGAACGGATGGCACTTAGAGCAGATATCGACGCGAAGATTCGGCTTGGTCGAAGAAGTTTCAAACTCAGCCCCGCACGCGCAGCGGATCACGGTTTTTTCGTATTTCGGATGAAGT
>CADBPL010000177.1 GCA_902796535.1 Oscillospiraceae bacterium | reverse complement strand
TGGAATGCGCCATCACGGGCGTGCCCGACCCGATCCGCGGTCAGGTGGTCAAGGCGACCATCGTGCTCACCAAGGGCACCGTCGGCACAGACGAACTGAAGAAAGAAATTCAAAATTACGTCAAGGAGCGTACCGCGCCCTACAAATACCCCCGCGTGGTCGAATTTGTTGAAGAGCTGCCCAAGACCATCAGCGGCAAGATCCGCCGCGGCGTAATCCGCGGTGAAGACAAGTAACAAGATACAAGAATCCCCCATAGCTGAACCGAACAGCTATGGGGGATTTTTTATGACTTTATTTTGTTCAGTCGATCGCCACAGAATGACGCACCTTGGCGGATTCGTAGATGGCGTCGATGATCTTCATCAGCTCCACGCCGTCCTCCGCGCTGGCGCGGCAGGCTGCGCCGTTCATCGCTGCGTCGACAAACCCGGCGATCTCGGCGTTGAACGCGCCGCGGAAATCGAAGCCGGTGTTGCCCGTGGGTTTGATATCCACAAACATCGTCGCCGCGTCGGTGTAAAGCTCGACGTGGTCGGCAATGTTCACGCCCGCCTTGGTGCCGAACATGGTCACAAAGCCCACGTCACGCGGCACGTTGAGGTTGAAGGAAGCCTCGACCTGCAGGGTAAAGCCGTTGTCAAACTTGATCAGCGCCGAAACCATATCCTCGACGTTATACGGATGCTCGCCGCTGTCGTCGGCGTTCCACGCCATCTCACCGCCGCCGGCGCGGTTGGGGCCGAGGTTGTCATAAGTCACGCCGAAAGCCTCAACGGGCTTGGGGTTGCCGGCGAGATAACGCGCCAGATCGATGACGTGAACGCCCAGATCGATCAGCGGGCCGCCGCCGGAAAACGCCTTATCCTTGAACCAGCCGCCGGGGCAGCCGCTGCGGCGCAGATACTGCGCTTTGGCATAATAAACGTCGCCCACCATGCCTTCGTTCTTGAACTTGAAGAAGGTATCGGCGTCAAGCCCGAAGCGGCGCACGAAACCGACTTGCAGGAGCTTGCCGTTGCGGTCAGCCGCTTCTTTCATCTTCTGCGCTTCCGCGGCGTTCATGGCCATGGGCTTTTCGCAAATGACGTTTGCGCCGCCGTCAAGCGCGGCGATGGTGCATTCCATGTGCGCGGAATTCCACGTGCAAACGCTCACGCAGTCCAATTCTTCCTTCGCCATCATTTCATGGCAATCGGTATACCAGCGGGCAAAGCCGTACTTTTCGGCATATTGTTTGACTTTTTCTTCATTGATATCACAACAGGCCACGAGTTCCACGTTGGGAATACGCTGATAGCCTTCGGTATGGCTCTGGCTGATGCCGCCCGTTCCAATGATACCGACACGAATTTTTTCCATGATTCTGTCACCTTTTCTTAATTTTATGAAAAAAGTGCAGGGGGATGACCCTGCACTTTCTTAACTTGTTGGGGAAACCCGCGATCAGAGCTTGACCGTGTAGTCGACCTTCGCCTTGATGTTCTGCAGGTGGAAAGGAAGACCCTTCAGCTTCACGTTGGCGTCGCCAATGTGAACGTTAACAAGGTGGTGCCACGTGCCGCCGGTGACGGTGTTGGTGTTTTCGTCGATCGTCGCCTTGATGTAAGCGTTGTTGTAGGTCAGCTTCGCGGTATCTCTGCCGGATTCGATGGAGCCGCCGAGTTCGTCAACAGCCTTTTCGATGTTGCCCAGAGTGCCGACGCCTCTGCCGACCGGGCCGTCTTTATCGCTCGCGCTCGGGCCGTCAGTCTGATCCTTGAGCTGGATATCGATGGTGGTCACGCCGTTGCTGGAGGTCGCCTTGGCGGATTTCACGTCGGAAGCCTTGATGGGCGGATGGCCGGGAACATAGTCGGTGTCGGTGGAGTTGCGTTCAAGGGCGCTCTTCGCAATGGGAGAGAGAACCTTGAGCAGAGCGCCGATGGCGCCGTCGCCGGTGATTTCGCCGTCAAGCTTCATGGTCTGGTGACCCTTGGGGGCGTTCTTGGTGTTTGCGTGAGCCGCGTTGTAGTATGCAACGACTTCTTCGATGTTGGTGGAATTCAGGCCCTTGGTCGCCTCTGTCGTTTCTTCAACAGTGGTTTCTTGGGCAGTGGTCGCTTCGGCTTCAGCAGCGGTGGTTTCTTCCGCTTCAGCAGAGGTTTCTTCGGTTTCTTCTGCTTCGGAAGATTCTTCGCTTTCGCTGCTTTCTTCCACCGTTTCGGTTTCTTCAACGGTGGTTGCATCGGCTTCAGTGACGAATGCGGTAGTCTCAGCTTCGGTCGCGGTTTCTTCGTTCTTACCGCAGGAAGAGAACGCGAGAATGGAAGTGAGCGCCAGCACGATGGCCAGGGCCTTGCGGAAATTGTTCATGGCAAAACATCCTTTCAAATAGTTATTTGATTTCGCTTCTTGCATTATAGCGAATCGGGTTATGCTTGTCAATAAATTTGCCATATTTTACGCATATAATTTTCAAAATATTCAAATATCAAAACCCGCTGCCGCGTATTTCGGCAACGGGTTTTTTCAGAAAGAAAAATGCAGCTTAATATTTGAAATTGGAGAAGGTCACGTCGTTGATCACTTTGCCGGTCGCCTTGGCAACCTTAGCAACGGTGTACTGGACGTCGGTCATTTCCGCGCTCTGCTCGACCTTGTAATTCAGTGACTTGAATTGACCGGTCGCGGCGTCGATCTGAGCCTTGATCACAGCGGAATTCGATTTCATGGTCAGAGAAGACAGCTTGACGCCCGCTTCATCGAGACCCTTTTTGATTTCGTTGGCGTCTTTATAATCGTTGGTGAAACGGCCGAGCGCACTCTTGCCCTTGATGGGATTGGTCTCGTTCTTGACGGTCAAGGTAATGTCGTAGGTCTTGCCGTCGGGGCTGAGCGTTGCGGTGGCGTTGGTCACGTCGGCAGCGGAAAGCGCGCTCTTGACGTACTGAGCGGAATTGGATTTGCCCTTGGCCACATCAACATTGGAAGTGCCTTCGCCCAGGAAGTCCGCCACAGTCGTGCGAACGATTTTGATCTTGGCCAGAGCGCCCATTTCAAGATTCGGAACCGTCGTCACGGTCTTTTTGGAGAAGCCGGGTTTGTCAGATGCGACTTTGGCGGAGGCGTCGTTGAACACCTTGACAATGTCAGCTTTGCTGGAGGGAGCCGTAACCTTTTCTTCTTCCGTAGTGGTTTCCGCAGCCGTTTCGGGTTCTTCGGCAGCCTTGGTGGTTTCGGCAGCCTCGGCGGTGGTCTCATCGGCCGCGGTCTCTTCGGCTTCAGTTTCTTCCTCGGAAGCTTCTTCAGCCGAGGTTTCTTCCGCTTCGGTTTCTTCTGCCGTAGTTTCGGCGGCAGTAGTCTCCTCGAGTTCTGTCACAGCAGCCGTGGTTTCGGCCGCGGTGGTGGTGTTGCTGTCGTTACCGCCGCAGGCAGCGAAGGAGAAGAGCATAACGGCAGCAGAGAGAACAGCGAGGATTTTTTTGATGTTTTTCATGGGAAATCAGTCCTTTCATAGTTTCTACAGCAATTATAACAAAAAGGTTACAAAAATACAAGCACCAAATTCAAAAAATACGCGTAGGATGAGATAAAATGAAGGAGGCAGAACCATGTTAGTGATCAAAGAATACAACCGCGACCACGCGGTGGCCTACGCCCGGCGCTGGGCGCTGGACCGAAACCCGCTGTTTTTCAGCTTCAACGGCGAGGGCGGCGACTGCACCAACTTTACGTCCCAATGCGTCTTTGCCGGCGGCTGCGTGATGAACTACACCCCGCTTTACGGCTGGTATTACATCTCCTCCAACGACCGCACCCCGTCCTGGAGCGGCGTGGAATACTTTTTTGACTTTGTAACCAACAACACCGGCCCCGGGCCGTTCGCGTCGGTTGTGGAGCCGGATCGGATTGAACCGGGCGATCTGATCCAGCTGCAAAACAGGGAGGGCCGGTTCTACCACACGGTGTTTGTTCTGGAACGCACCGATGACAATGATTTTCTCATCGCGGCACATTCCAACGATTATTATGAACGGCGCCTGAGCGAATACGACCCGGCCGGCATTCGTTACCTGCACGTGGAAGGGATCCGCTTTGAAACGCAGCTGCGCGATTTCTGTTTTCAAACGCTGCTCAGCGGCGGGATCGAGCCGCTGGAAGAAATCCGACAAGATGCTGAACAAAACACTTGAAATAACCGGCCGCATTATATATAATGGAAGTAATGATATGGAATCGGGCTTGCCCGATCCAAAATGAAGGAGACCGAAATGAATCAGACCGTTAAACTGCGCAGTACCCCGAACCGCTTTTGCACCTTTTACAAAAAAGAAGATCCCACCGTACCGGAAGCGCTGTTTCAGGCGGAGCGTACCGTGCCGGACCTGAGCGATATCCGCGTTCCCCTGCCCTCCCGCAAAAAAGATTACACCTGCTCGGCACGCAGCGCGGACGGCGCGCTCTGGCTCGGCTCCGACGGCGGCCTGACCCGCTGGTTCCCCGACGCGCACGATGAGGAAGACCGCGTGATGTACTTTTCCGCCAACCGCTACCTGCCCGACAACCACGTGCAGTCGCTGCTGGCCGACGGTGAAAACGGCGTCTGGGTGCTCACCAAAACCGGCGTGGTACACGTCAAAATGAAAGTGGTTTCCCCGCGTGAAAAGGCAAACGTGCTGCTCAACGAAACGCTCGAAGCCGTCGACCGCCGCGGCATGGTCAGCCAGAAGGCGCTTTCCGTCGCGCGGGACGTGAGCTCAGCCGTGCCCTACGGCCATTCCGACAACGACGGCTGCTTCACCGCCGGGTTCACCATCGGCGAGATTTTCCGCTATGCCGTGCTCAAGCGCGAAAAGGGAGAGAACGACCCCGAAACCATCCACGCGCGCAAAACCGCGACCCGTGCGTGCGAAGCCTGTCTGCTGCTCATGCACATTTCCAATCGCGGCGACGGCTTTGTGGCAAGAAGCTACCTGACCCCCGACGAACCCGTGCCGGACGACGGGCTGTTTTACCGCCTGAGCGGCGACAAGGCCGTCTGCCTCGAAACAAGCTTTTCCAAGCGAAAAAATCTGGCCGGGCTTGAGATCGACGCGTCTGCCTCCATCCCCGAGCGCCTGCGCAGGCTCTACACCGAAAAGGGCTATGACGACGACGGCCTCATTTACAAGGGCGACACGAGCAGCGATGAGATTTCCCTGCACTTTTTGCACATTTATTTTGCCCACAAGTTTTTGGGCGAGGGCGACCCGGAGCTGGACGAACTGCTCAAATCCACCGCCGCACGGCTGGCGGAGCACATTGTGACCAACGGCTATGAGCTGATGGAATGCGACGGCAACCCGACCACCTGGGCCAAATGGAGCCCGCGCTACTTTGCCACCATGTTCGGCTGGCCGGACGCGCCGCTGAACGCCGCCGAAATCCTGATGTATATGAAGGTCACGCAGGAAGTGACCGGCGATTATGAGCGCTGGCAAAAGGAATATGACAAGCTGCTGGAAATGGGCTATGACGACCTGACCACCAAGCACTATGAGCGGGCATTTCAGGCCTCGCTGACCGAAAACGGCGACATTGAAAGCGAGCTGATGTACGGCGACAACATGCTGGCCGTGGTTTCATTCTGGGGGCTGCTCATGCTGGAAAAGGACGAAGCCCTGCGCGAAAAATATCTGAAGGGCTTCCGCTCCTGGCACGGCACGATCTGCCGTGAAAACTGCCCCGGCTACGAATACCCCTACGCGCTGTGCTGCGGGTGGGACAGCATCGACTTAAAAGCCGCCGCCAAATGGTTTGAACGCACCAACATGAGCCGACTGGCTGCGGGCATCAGCCTGGGCGCGCGGTTCGACGTGGCCAAAAAGATCCGCTGGGGCGGCTATGAGGAAACCTCGTTCCTGCTGCAGCCGGATGAACGCTTTATCGCCAAATACGACCGCAACCCGTGGAGCTTCTGCGAGGAGGATTCCGGCGGCGTCAACTATCTGGAAAGCTGCTACGTCTACACCTTCGCCTACTGGATCGGGCTTTATTACGGATTTATTGAGGATTGAGGTAAAAAATAATGGAACATAACATTCATCTGATCGGAAACGCTCACCTTGACCCCATCTGGCTTTGGCGCTGGCAGGAGGGCTGCAACGAAGTGCTGCAGACCTTCCGTTCCGCGCTCGACCGCCTGAACGAATATGACGACTTTGTTTTCACCTGCTCTTCCGCCGCCTATTACAAGTGGGTGGAGGAGCTTGACCCCGATATGTTCACCGAGATCCAGAAAATGGTCAAGGACGGCCGCTGGTTCCCGGTGAACGGCTGGTGGGTGCAGCCTGACTGCAATATGCCCTCGGGCGAAAGCTTTGCGCGGCAGGCGCTGTACAGCCAGCTCTATTATTATGAAAAATTCGGCAGGATCTGCCGGACAGGCTATAACGTCGATTCCTTCGGCCACAACGCCATGCTGCCGCAGCTGCTGCGGCAGGGCGGCATGTGCGCCTATGTGATGATGCGCCCCGAAAAGCATGAAAACGCCGAAGCGCCGGAAGATCTGTTCTGGTGGGACAGCTGCGACGGCAGCCGCGTGCTCACCTACCGCATCACGGGCAGCTACACGGCCAGCGGCAAGGACAGCATCGACGAAAAAGCGGACGATCTCAAGCGCCGCGCCCAGGCGGACGGGCACGGCATGATGCTGTTCTACGGCGTGGGCAACCACGGCGGCGGCCCGACCCGCGGCGACATTGAACACCTGAAAGCCAAAATGCAGACTGAAGGTTATAATGAGCTGGTGTTCTCCAACCCGGACGACTTCTTCCGCGAAATACTGCTCACCCCGCTGGATATCCCGGTCTGGACGGATGATCTGCAGCACCACGCCAGCGGCTGCTATTCCGCCACTTCGCTCGTCAAGCAGCTCAACCGCAAAGCCGAAAACCGCCTTGCCGCCGCCGAAAAATTCAACACCATCGCTGCCAAAGCGGCCGGCGCCAAGCCTGAAACCAAAGCGTTTGCCCAGGCGTGGGAGCGCGTTTGCTTCAACCAGTTCCACGATATTCTCTGCGGCTGCTCCATCAGGGAAGCCTATGAAGACGTAAAAGAGAGCGAAGGCTACGCGCTCGACGTGGCTTCACGCATCTATAACAGCGCCGTCATCCGCATCGCGCGCCGGATCGACACCTGGATGGAGGGTGTGTCCGACCCGGTTTGCACCGAGGTGCGCAATCTGGGCGCGCGGCGCGATTTTCCGCGTCCGATCGTGGTATTCAACCCGCTTTCGCAGGCCATTGAGATGCCGGTGCGCGCGCTGTATGATTCCAGACGGGTGACCGACAGCGAGGGCAACGACGTGCTGTTCCAGAACGTCCGTTCCTCCCGCTCGAACGACAGCCACCTTGACACCTTGTTCCTGGCAAAGGTTCCGGCCATGGGCTACGCCACCTACTGGCTGTATTTTGAAGCCGACACACAGCCGCTGACATCCGGTCTGACCTGCGGGGCCGAGCCGGTCGTCGCCATGGAAAACGACCTGCTGCGCGTGGAATTTGATAAAGAAGCGGGCGGCATTTCCAAGTTGTTCGATAAAGCGAGCGGTATCGACTATGCCGCCAACGCCGTACTCGCCGTGCCGACCGTGATCGACGACCGCAAAACCGACACATGGGCGCACAACGTGTTTCAATTTCACGATATCAAGGGCGTTATGAACGTGACGAGCGTGGAATGCGTGGAACAGGGTCCCCTCCGTGCCTCGGTGCGCATCAAATATGCCTTTAATACCTCCACTCTCACGCAGGAATTCTGCCTGACGCAGGGCAAAAAGCTGCTGCGCGTCAAATGCAAGGCCAACTGGAGCGAACCGTTCACCCTGCTCAAGCTCCCCTTCGACATTGGCGGCACGGACGAGATTTCGACCTATGAGATCCCCTGCGGTTATATTAAGCGCCCCTGCGACGGCGATGAAGAGCCTGCGCAGCAATGGGCTGACGTTACGGCAACGAACGCCTCCGGAAAGCGCATCGGTCTGGCCGTGATCAACGACAGCAAATACAGCTATGACTGCCCCGGCACGCAGCTGCGGCTGACCGCTCTGCGCAACGTGATCTTTGCCGACCACTATTCCTCCCGCCCCGCCGCCGATTTCAATTTCTGCGACGAAGGGATGCAGCGGTTTGAATACGCGATCCTGCCGCACGAGGGCGAAGCGGAAACGAGCGAAGTGATGCTCGCCGCCGCGCGCTTCAACTGCCGCCCGGTGACGGTCAGCGAAAGCTACCACAAGGGCAGCGGCGAGCCGCAGGTCAAGAGCTTTTTGGAGATCAGCCAGCCCAACATCATCGTGACCGCATTCAAATTCAGCGAAGACAGGAGCGGCGCCGCCGTGCTGCGCTGTTTTGAATCCGCCGGGAAGAAAACGCGCGTCAACATTCTGTGCGATCTGCTCGACGCCGCTTTTACGGTCGATTTCAACCCGCACGAAATTAAGACCTTCCGCATCGATCCGAGCGGAAAGGTGTTTGAAGTCAACTTCCTGGAGGGGATCGTCAAGTGAAAGTCGTCACCTCCTCCCAGATGAAACAAATTGAGCAAAACGCGGCCGCTGCCGGCCTTTCCTATCTGACCATGATGGAAAACGCCGGCGCGGCCTGCGCCGCCTATATCGCAAACACGGCCGAGCGCACCGCTCCGGTTCTCATTCTTTGCGGCAAAGGCAAAAACGGCGGTGACGGGTTTGTCATCGCCCGGCACCTGCAGCAAAACGGGTTCACTGTGAAAGTGCTGCTGACCAACGGAATGCCGCAGGCGGACGACGCCCGCGCAATGTTCGCCAGACTCAGCGGCGTGACCGTGCTCGATTGGCAGGAGCAGCCGGAAAAAGCCCGGCTGAGCATCAGCGCCGCCGCCGTGATCGTGGACGCGGTGTTCGGCTTTGGCTTTCACGGCGAAGCTGATGAACCCACCGCAGCCGTGTTCCGCGCGGTCAACGCTGCCAAAGCAATGGTCATTGCCGTTGACGTGCCCAGCGGCGTGGAATGCGACACGGCGCGGGTTTGCCGCGACGCGATCGCGGCGGATATTACGCTGGCGATCAGCCTGTGCAAGCCCGGTCACCTGCTCGGCCCCGCCGCCGAGCACTGCGGTGAAGTGATCCCTCTTTCCATCGGGATCGACGAAGCCTGCTGCAACAGCGCGGAGGACGCCGGCTTTTTTACGCTGCGCAAGGATGAAGTGCGTTTGCCCGGCCGCCGCCGTGACGCCAACAAAGGCACCTTCGGCAAGGTGCTCAGCGTGTGCGGCAGCCGCCGCTATGCGGGCGCCGCCGTGCTGGCCGCCTCCGGCGCGGTCAGAATCGGCGCCGGGCTGGTCATGGCCGCGTTCCCGAACGACGCCTACCCCGCGGTTGCCGCCAAGCTGACCGAACCGGTTTTGCTGCCCCTCCCCTGCTGTTCGGACGGGTTTTTCAGCCGCGCCGCGGTCGAGCCGATCCTTGCCGAAGCCAAAAGCGCGTCGGTGCTTCTCATCGGCTGCGGGCTGGGGCAGACACTGGGCACGGCAAGCGTGATCCAAGAGGTGCTGCCGGCGTGCAGCTGTCCGATCGTTCTGGACGCAGACGGCATAAACCTGACAGCGCGGAATATACATGAACTGGAGAGCATCGGGTCACGAACCGTTCTGACCCCGCACCCGGGTGAATTTGCACGCCTGCTTGGCGTCAGCATCGCCGAAGTGCAGGCCGATCGCCTTTCGTCCGCCAAAGCCTTTGCGAAAAAATATAACACCGTGCTGGTGCTCAAAGGCGCAGGCACCGTTGTGGCAAGCCCCGAGCGGGTCTACGTCAACCCCACCGGCAACCCCGGCATGGCACGCGGCGGCAGCGGCGACCTGCTCGCCGGCATGATCGCCGGGCTGATCGCGCAGGGCATGAGCCGCTTTGACGCAGCTGTGACCGCCGTATATCTGCACGGTTTTGTCGGCGACCGCGCCGCGCAGACGCTGTCGGTTCACGGCATGACCCCAAGCGACATGATCGCGCTTTTGCCTGAGGTACTCTCCGATTTTGAATGAAAGAAGGAATCGGTTTGAAGCGCCTGCCCGTTCTGCTGCTCACACTGATATGGATTCTGGCGGGCTGCGGCGCAGGGGAACCGACTGCCCTCACGATCAACCGCAGCTTTTGCTGCCCCGTTGCCGTGGAGCAAGGCGGCCATCATCTGGAAGCCGAGCTGACGGTAACGCCGGAGCAGTGCGCCGCGGTTTTTTCGTTGCCGGACGGGATGAAAGGCATGACGATGACGTGCAGGAACAACGACGTCACGGTAATGTTCGGCGAAAACAAAAGCGAAACGCCGCTGCCGGATGCGAGGCAATGCTTTCTGTTTTGGCTCAGCCGCGCGCTCGCGCAAACCAACGCCGCCGTTATCCGCAGGGAAAACGCCTTTGCTCTGCACGGCGCGGTTGATGAAAACCGCTACCTGCTGACCGTTGACCGCGCCACGCTTCAGCCGCTGTATTTTGAAATGGATGCGCTTGACCTGACGGTCAGATTTCAAAACGGCCAATAGAATGCTGCCGCAAATTCACTCCCCGATGATTAAACGTGTCATTTTCCGGCAACAATACCCTCAAAGGAATATTTCGGAGAGTGATCAAAATGAATGTTAAACGCGGAGAAATCTATTACGCCGATCTCAGCCCCGTCATCGGCTCGGAACAGGGCGGCGTCCGCCCTGTGCTGATCGTGCAGAACGACGTTGGCAACCGTTTCAGCCCCACCGTGATCGCGGCCGCCATCACCAGCCAGAAATACAAGGCCGGGCTGCCGACCCACATTCGGGTCAGCTCCGACGGCTGCGGCCTTGCCAAGGATTCCATCGTGCTGCTCGAACAGGTTCGCACCATCGACAAGCGCCGGCTGAAGGAGCGCATGGGCAACCTCAGCGCCGGCGACATGAACCGCATCAACAACGCCCTGCGGGTGAGCTTCGGGCTGAATCAGAATTCTTACATGACGTAAAAGCAACAACGGGAAAAGAGCGGAAAAAGTCCGCTCTTTTTTCATAAAACGACTTGAATATTACAGGAAAATCTGTTACAATTAACTAAATTATTTGACTGGAGTGGTGCCAATGGCAGCGGAAGCTCAGGCGGTTTCAACGGTTGAAGAGGTGCATGAGGTTCCTCATAAGCACAACCGGCGTTACGTCGGCACGAAAGAAACCATCGCCTACGTCATGTACGATATTTCAATGAGCTTCAACATTGACAAATATCGCGACGTGTTCCTGACCGATATTCTCATCGTCAACTTCGCGTTCCAGACCTTTGTCAACGGCGTGATCGGCGTTTGGGATATTATCAACGACGTTTTTCTGGCCGCCCTTGTCGACAAAACGAGAACCCGTTTCGGCAAGTTCCGGCCCTATCTGATCCTTTACGCGATCCCCGGCGTGGCGCTGACCCTGTTTTACTGGTTCATGCCCTACATCTTCGCCGGCACCGGTTCGCACTACGCGCCCAAGCTGGCGGCCTACCTGATTTTGCAGTTTATTTCCAATCTGGCCGGGTCGCTCAACAACATCGCCCGCACCGGTATGCTCGCCACCATCACCCCGAACATCATCGAGCGTACCCGCCTGATCACGCAGGCCAACCTGTTCAGCGGCTTTGTCGAAAAAGCCCCCGAAATCCTCATGGGCGTGCTCATCGATCTGGTCGACCACGGCGCGCTGAAGGTGAGCATGCGTTCCCTTTACGTCAGCGGCGGTGTTTTCACCACGCTGGTGGCCGGCGGCCTCGCTTTCTATTTTGTCATCGTCGCCAAGGAGCGCGTGATCCAATCGGTTGAAAAGCCCGCCATAAAAGACAGCATCAAGTCGCTCATCACCAACAAGCCTCTGCTGCTGATCACGCTCGAGCAGTTCCTCAGCGCGTTTTCCATCAACAGCGGCCTCAACTTCTATTACATCAACGTGCTCGGTCTGGCCTCCATGTCCACCATCGTGGGCATCCCCGGCGCGGTCGTTTCCCCGCTGAGCTATTCTTACGTGCCCAAGGCGCGTGAAAAGCTCTCCACCAAAACGCTGTGGATCCTCGGCTCCCACACCGATAACGTGCTGCTCATGGGCGTGTTCCTCATTGGTTCGCTCAACAAAAACTTCAAAAAGCTCGGTGTGATGATCCCGGCCTTTATGCTCCGTGAAACACTGTGGATGACCGTTTACGGCATCAAAAAGGTCATTCCCGAAGAAATGCGCAACGAAGCCATCGACTACGGCGAATGGAAAACCGGTTTCCGCACCGAGGGCATGACCGGCGTCACGAAAGATCTGGCGACCAAGGCGGTTTCCACCGTCGGCGCCATGATCCGCACCGCCATTCTCGGCTCCATCGGCTACAAGCAGGGCGCAGGCTTCGGCGGCCAGAGCGAAAGCACCGAATATAAGCTCTTCGCCACCTCCACCGCGCTGCCGGTCGTGACCGGCCTGCTCGCCATCATCCCCAAATTCTTCTACGACCTCTCCGGCGAAAAACGTGAGAGAATGTACAACGAGCTTTACGCCCGCCGCAAGGCCATGGAAGACAAGGTCAACGAGGAAGACAGCAAAAAAGGCCTGAACGGCGAAACGCTTTCCGATTAAATCCCTAAACATAATGCCACCGGCTGACAGTTCGTCAGCCGGTGGTTTTTATGTCTTGTTCTTTTTTGAAGGCGATCAGTACCAGAGCCAGCCGAAGAGCAAGATGATGATGACCCACTGCCAGGCGGTGTATTTGACGGTTACGGTACAGGTGTCCTTGACGATGTTGCCGTATTCGTCGGTCACGGTGCAGGTAATGGTGGCCGCGCCTTTTTTCGCGCCGGTGACCTCGCCCGTTTTTTCGTTGACCTCTGCCACGTTCGGGTCAGACGACGTGTAGCTAACGCGGTATTCCACGCCCTCGTCGGCGGTGACGGCAGGCTTGAGGGTGGTTTTGGCCTTGTAGTTGATCGTCACGTCGCCGACCGTTACGGAATAGAGCTTGCCGGGCTCGTTATTGATTTCAAAATTCAGCGCAGACGCCTCTTCGTTTTCGGCCGCGACCTGAAGAACACCCACGGTATCCTCGTTGATCCGATCGAACGAATAGGAAACGTCGCAATATTCAAAAGAAGCGTTGGCAACAAGCGGCGTGATCTCGACCGTTTCACTGCCCTCAGGGACCTCAAACACCGCATAACAGCCAGAGCTATCCTCGCCCATCATGTAATACACATCCGCGTCTTTGACCGCTATTTTGGATGGATCGCCGAAAACACTGTAACGCGGGTTATAGGTTTTGGCCAGTGAAAAATATTTCTGGATATCCATGAGACCAAGACTAATGATGCCGGTGGAGGAGGTGCAACAAGGCTCCTGATGGATCAACTGATCATCTCCCATATAATAATACGTTTCAACATTAGGGAAGTTATTGTCATACACGTAGATCCTTTGCTGGCCATTAACTTCTTTGTAATAGAGGAAGTTGACCGCGTGCCCGCCCTCATTCTTATCATACCAGGAATCTACTATCAGGGTACCCATGTTGTCATGCTGGTGGTTCCTCACATAATTGACACACTCCGTCCAGTCCTGCTGCGTTTTCTTGCCGATCAAATGCGAAAACAAATAGCCGCCTGCAACGATCGCTTTGTCAACTGTGCTGCCCTGAATTCTTTGATAATGGCAGATCGGTTCTCTGACCACGGCATTATCGGTGAAAGAATACAGGGAATCATCGTCGTCGCCCGCAATAGCGGATTTAGTCAAACATCCGCTATAATAACCCGAACTCGTGACGGACATGCCGAAGCAGTGACCGCTGTGCCATTTGGTGCAATAGGGATCCGGATGATCTTTGTAATCATAATTATTGAAACGGTATGTTTCATCACCCAAATTGTAAATATTATTTTTCTTAAAATCCGAATTGAACCGCCAGATAACGTCCGTCGGATTGTTGGAATATCCTCCATTATCTCCGTTTCTGTAGCAATAGGCTGCGGATTCGGTCAGCAGATAGATTTTGCCATCCTTCTCAAACATTCCTTCCGCCATGGGGAGCATTTTGAAGCTCTGACAGCCCGCGAAATCATCGCCAGTCACCTTATACATCGTGCTGTCATTGATTCTGCCGTAAGAGGTGGAGATATAGAGCGCGTTGTTAAAGCGCAGAACCGCCTGAATCTTTTCAATCGAATTCGGCACCTTGATCGTCCGGTCGGCATTCGCGAAGCCGTTCAGGCTTTCCCATTCCTGTTCGGAGCTTGACCCAGCAGCCGCGAAACCGAGAATCAGGCTGTTGTTGGCGGAACTGGCCGGTGTGTCGTAACTGTCGTTGCCTGATTTATAAAAATTACCCGTCCAAAGGTACCCATCACTGTAGGACAAATAGGACGTTTTCGCTCCATTCAACAAGCCGGAAAGACTGGCCGTGCCCGCGATGGTGATTTTTCTCGGCTCGTTGCCGCTTATCAGAGCAGATAAGGGAATGTAACTAATGCTGCTGTTGTTATCAGTCAGGTAAAGGTTGTACGCCGTGGCGGCGATGCCGCCGATGTGAGAAATGTTCGGCGTTCCGTTACGGTTCATGATGTTGTATTGGGCGACAAGGGCACCTGTATCCGCGTCCAGCGCGTAGATCACATTGGAGCAGCTCTCACTGCGGTCATAGGCAGAGATCAGGATCTGGTCTTTGGCGGCGTAATACGTCATGCCCTGCGGCGTCATATCGTCGCTTGCGGAAAGCCCGGGAAGGCAGTAATCAGGGTTGCCGTTGGTTCCGTCCATCGGTTCCCCGCCGTAGTATCTGGCAAGCTGTTTGTATTTGTTTTGGTAATCAGCCACAACGTGGATTTGAGAAACCGTGGTTGGGAAACCACCTGTTGAATTGTAATGGATCGTTGCGTTTTTCAAGCATTCATTGGAGGAACCAATGTTGATTTTTTTCCATTGCGCTTCCGTGCCGCCGTAGTAGACGTCGGTCAGACCGGTGCAGTTATTGAAGGCTCTTCCTTCGATCCACGTGACGCTGTCGGGGATGGTCACGCTCGTTAGACCGGTGCAGTTATTGAATGCATCATAGTTGATGCTCGTGACGCTGTCGGGGATGGTAAAAGAAGTGCGGGTGTTCCCAACTGGGTACTGGATCAGGTTCGTTTTCGCTTTGTTATAAAGAACACCGTACGCGTCGCTGCTGAAGTTGGGATTCTCGCTGTCAACGGTGATCGCCGTCAGGCCGGTGCAGTCCCAGAAGGCCCAATCGCCGATGCTCTCGACGCTGTTGCCGATGGTCACGCTCGTCAGACCGGTGCAGTAGTAGAAGGCTAATTCGCCGATGCTCGTGACGCTGTCGGGGATGGTCACGCTC
>CADBPL010000176.1 GCA_902796535.1 Oscillospiraceae bacterium | reverse complement strand
CGGGATCACGTCCGTGTTTATGCAGGAGCTGAAGGAACTGGGCGGACACGATACCTGCCATTACGAGCTGAACAACTACGACGATTACTCCGTTTACTCGGGCAACAGCCTGCGGTACTACGATCATTACGTCGACAACATCATCCCCGGCGTTACGTGGCAGTCGACCACCACCCAGCCCCGTATGCTCTACGCCTGCGGCTACAAGCAGGGCTATGAGCCGCTGAAGGTCGGCGATCTGGTGCTCAACAGCGGCGACGCGCCCGCAGGCTTCGTTTCCATTCAGGATCTGAAAACGCCTTATGAAACCAAGCCCCTCAATCTCGCGTATTACTATCACGAAAAAAGCGACGAATGCACCCCCGCTTATCTTTACATCAACCGCGCCGCACCCGTGAGAGGGCGGTTCATCGCCTCCGTCAGGGTCGCAACGTACAACCCCGATCAGTCATGGGAAAGCGCCGAACGCGCAGCGAACGACGATTTCTCTCAGGATCTCTGCTATATTTCGCTCATCAGCGCTTCGTCGGAGGTTCTGCTTGACCAGAGCCTTGCGGTCTTCTCCGATCAGGCGTGGTATCACTGCGCAAGTGAGGCCGGCTACCAGAACAGAAGCGACGCCGATTACGGCGACGATTCGGTTTTCGGCGCCCTCCAGTACAATTCCAGAGCGGCTTATCTCGGCGTGACCTACACCGATAACCCGGCCAAGGCGCTGCACGGCATCATCCGTTTGAAAGCGCGGGACGGCGTGAAGCCGACGGAGACCATGACGGTCAACGGCGCCAAGTATTCGCTTGTGCAGAACGTCACCTCGCAGGATCCGGTGCCGATCTATTCCCCGACGATGCAGGCCTACTACCTGTACACCACCACCAGCTCGGGCGGCAGCTCCACGGGCGACCCGATCACGGAAATCAACGTTTCCGAAAGAATCTTTGAGCCGGGCATGTCGACCGTGCTGACGGTAACAAAGGGCGACACCGAGGCGAAGAAGGATTTCTACGGCACCGTCACGGAAGCGGCGCAGTACGCGCTTCCCTACGGCGACCCCAACGACAGCCTGTATCTGCACGTGAAAACGAACATGAGCCTGACGGGGATCGACAGCTTCTTTGTGGGCGTGGGCGAATCGGAAGACGCGGCCATGGCCGACCTGCTCACGCAGGGCGCGACCTGCTATTTGCCGCTGAACCTGAACAAAGGCGCGTCGACCGAATCCTGCGTTCTCATCGGCTACCATCTTTACAACCCCGACTACGTCAACACCAAAAGGACGAAGTATTACATGGAAAGCGCGGTGAAGGATCTGTTCGTTTACGTCGGCAGCGACCCGCAGAAGCGCCTGACGATCGACAAGCGCAAGTACACGCTGTGCAGCGACCGCGACCTCAATTACGGCACGGGCGGCACGCCGATGTATCTCTACCAGACGACGGCGCTCATCAACGATAAGGATAAGCAGAACGCGTCCTATATCACGGCTGTCAGCGCGGCGCAGTTCGACCGCGTGCCGGAGGATATTGCCGAAAACAAATGGGAAAACCTGCTGACGACCGAAAACAAGCGCATCAATCTGAACGAAGGGCTGAACAGCGGCGTGAGGGGCTTCGACCCAACGGACGACGAACAGCATCTGGTCGATTCAAGGCTCTATGTGTTCGTCCACCGCAACGATAACTACGTCAAGCCCGAGGCGGTCATCACCGGCGGCTATTCCACAGATACCACCACCTTCGGCGACGTGGTGCTCAGCCGATAACAGCCCCGACAAATCAAACAAAAAGCCCCCCGAAGCAGCGGTTCCTTCCCGCGCTTCGGGGGCTTTGCCATGCCGGTTGAATTTGGGTGCGCCGCGTTGCAGCGCGATAGGGCAGCCCGATCAACAGGCTGAATCAGCGTGATATTGATTTTAAAGGGATCCTGTGTTATACTTTGATACCGTTCACAGCGCCGTTGCGCCAGGAAGGCGGGGAACGGCGGGCAGCCAGCGGAGGCTGCTTTTTTTGCGCGGCGGCGCGTTTGCATGGCTTGCGGTTTGCTTTGCGCGTTGCGGCGCCTGACGGCCGCGCTTTTCCCGCCCGTTTTTTCGGGCAGGGAAAACCGAAAGCGGCTCCGTCGGGCGGAAACGGTTCCGGCGCAAAGGCCGGAGTTGAAAGCGAGATGGTTATCGGAGATTTCTGAGCGAGGTAGAGGTATATGATCGGCGCGGGAGCCGCTTTCGGTACAAAACCGGGCGCTGATCCGGGGCTTTTGCGCGGATCAGAGCCGCCGCCGGACGCGGAAAATTTTCCGCCCGGCGCTTTTGTCAGGTTCAGGAATATGCTTTTTTCTTCTTCTTCATCAAAAAAGAAAAGGACACTTTTACACTCACCCAGTGTATCGCACAAAAAACATCAAATCAACAAAATGGGATAATTGGCGGCGCGCAGGTGAAAACAGGCGCAGCCCAAAATCAAACAATTTGGTATAATAATGCTTAAATCAAAGGATAAGAGTGGACTGCCGTGAACATTGCGATTGTTGACGATCAGGCGACGGAAAGAAGCCATATCGCCGATTTATTGAAAGAATATGCGCAGCTGCGGGGGATCGACCTTGTCTGCGCCGAATATGAAAGCGGGGAAGCGCTGCTGCGTGATTACACCGCTTACCGCTTCACTGCCGTGCTGCTGGATATTTATATGGACGGCATGACGGGGATCGAAACGGCTCGGCGCATCCGTGAAACAGATAAAGACGTGGTGCTGTTTTTTTTGACCACGAGTGAGAGCCACTATTCCGACGCGTTCACCGTTTTTGCCTCCGGCTACTTTATCAAGCCCTGCGCAAGGGATGAGATTTTTCGCACGTTCGATCACTTTTTGCGCCGCAGCGACCGGCAGGAACGCGGGTTTTCCTTTTCCTACAGCCGCAGCAATTACCTGATCCGCTTTTCCGAGCTGGTTTCGCTGGAAACGCGGGGCAACTACATCAGCCTCACCAACAAAAACGGCGACGTTTTCCACACGCGCATGACGTTCACCGCCGCGCGAGAAAAGCTGGATGAACGGTTCCTGACCCTGATGAAGGGCGTGGTCGTCAACATGGATTACATCAGCCGGTTTGAGGAGCACGGCTGCTGCCTCTCAAATGGAGCCGTGCTGCCTGTCAACAGAAAAAAAGAAAAGGTTTTGCAGGAAATGTGGTTCAATTATAAAATTTCAAAAATCCGGAACGAAGCCGGGCTGACCGGGGGGAACGGAACATGATCAAAATCATGCTGGCGCAGATGTTTATTTTTCCGGCGGCGCTGCTTTGTTATCTGCCGATGAAAAACCGGCTTCGGTTCGGCTGGCGCCCAACGGCTGCGTTCGTGGCCTCCGTGCTCCTCACCGCCGACGTTTTGGCCGCATGGCTGCGCAACCGCTTCGTTTTCAACCCGAACCTGTTGCTGCTGCTTCTGATCCCGCTGTTCCTCGTGATGTATCACTTCACCCTGAGGGTGAGGTTCTGCCAATCCCTCGCGGTTTTTTCGTCGGTCGCGTCGCTGTACATGATCATCACCAACTGTGTTTTTTCGCTGACCTTTGTGCTGGCGGGTTATCTGTCCTCCCGGCTCGAGTATCAGATCATGATGTGCCTGGTCTGCATTCCGGTCAGCGCCCTGCTGTTTTACCCGGCCGCAAAGTACGGCAGCTTCGTTGTGGAAAACCTGAGCTACGCCAACGTTTGGCACACCGCGGTCGTGTTTTCCGCCTGCATTTTTGCCAACGGCATCCTGATCAAGCCGGTCGTGAAGGCGCCCGAAAAAGCGGAGGCGCTGGATCTCAGCACGTTTGCCTCGCAGCTTGTTCTGTTGGCTTTCTGGCTGCTGCTGCACGTGCTGTTCTATTTTTGCGTCAAGGCGCTGATGGAACGAAGCAAAATTGAAACGAGCAACCGGATGCTGATGATGCGCGGGGTTCAGTTCGATTCCCAGCAGCGCTATATCAAAGCCTCCGAGCGGACGCGGCACGATTTCCGCCAGAGCGTGCGCACGATGCGCGAGCTGTATGACGCCGGTGAAATGGAGGAGCTGGGCAGGTATCTGCATGAATATGAAAAGAAAATGCCGACCGGCGAGATCGTTTATTACACCGAACACGCGCCGCTGAACGCCCTGCTGAATTTTTACAGGCACGTCTCCGGGCAGAACGCGATCCGCTTTCAGGCCAAGATCCGCCTGCCGGCGGCGCTGCCCATTTCGGATGTTGACCTGTGCACCGTGATCGGCAACATTCTGGAAAATGCGGTGATCGCGTGCAAAGCGACGGAGGATCGGTTCATCGACCTGGCCGTACTCACCGAAAACGACGCGCAGCTGTTCATTGTTGCCACCAACAGCTTTGACGGAAAAGCGCGGAAGGAGGATCAGCAGTATCTGTCGACCCGGCATACGGGCGAAGCGCACGGGCTGGCCTCCGTTACGGCGACTGTGGAAGCCTACGGCGGGCTGGCGCGGTTTTCGCATGAAGGCAGCCGCTTTTTCAGCAACATCGCAATTCCTTTAAAGCAGGAGAGCTGACCGCATCAAAAAAGCGGCAGGAGCCGGGATACCCGGTTTCCTGCCGCTTTTTGCGTGAATGATCCTTTCAGGTTCGAGCTGCCGAACGCGCTTTGCCCGTTCAGCCGTTGGGCAAAATGCTGATCCTGTCGTTTGCCCTCACAACGCCGCCGGTGAGCACAACGCCGAACACGCCCTCTCTGGGCATGATGCACTGCCCGACCAGCTCGCGTATGGCGCAGCCGTCGTGGCATTCCTTGCCGATCTGCGTGATCTCAATGACCGCGTCTTTGCCGATTTTCAGCCGTGTGCCGACGGGGAGCGTGTGCAGCACGATGCCCTCGGTGGTGATGTTTTCGGCAAACAGGCCGTGGCACAGCCCGTCGGTGCGCATGCCCTGCGCCCGCTCGATGCTTTCCTTCGCCAGCAGGCTCACCTGCCGGTGCCACTTGCCCGCGTGCGCGTCGCCCTCAAAGCCGAAATCTTCGATCAGCCTGCCTTCGGGGATCGATTTTTTCGGCGTTTTCTTTTGTTCGCTGATGTTGATGGCAACAACTCTGGCCATGGTTCATCCTCCTGTTCGGTTCAGCCCGTGCGCGGCGCCTTTTGTTTCAAAGCTGTGCCCCGCCGGCTTGTTTCTGATGATGGTTTTGATGGTTTCTTCAAGCTGTTCTTCGCTGTTCAAAAACGGCATGAGGTCATAAGCCGCGTCCTGCCCGAGGCAGGGCTTCACCTTGCCGTCGCACAGCAGGCGGACGCGGTTGCAATCGGCGCAGAACTTATGGCTGACCGAATTGATCAGCCCGACCCGGCCGCGAAAGCCATCGGCCGCATAATACTTTGCCGTGCTGTTCTCGCCCGGAACAGGCCGCAAAAACGGGAACTGTGCCAGAATTTCTTCGCCCGTGACGATCAGCGAGCGATCCTCGCCCTCGTCAGAAAACGGCATCAGCTCAATGAAGCGCACGTCGATGTCCCGCTCTTTGGCAAGGGCAATGAGCTGCCCCGCGCCGTCGCTGTTCACGCCCTTCATCAGCACGGCGTTGATTTTGACGGGCGAAAGCCCGACGCGCTCGGCTTCGTCAATGCCCGCCAGCACTTTTTCCAGCACGTCCGCGCCCGTCAGGCGGCGGTAGGTGCTGCCGTCCGTGCTGTCAAGGCTGATGTTCACGCTGTCCAGTCCGGCGTCCTTCAGCGCCTGCGCCGTCTGCCCGAGGTAAACGCCGTTTGTCGTCAGCGCCAGCGTTTCGATTTGGGGAATGGAGCGCAGCAGCCGGATGATCTCGCACACGTCCTGCCGAACCAGCGGCTCGCCGCCCGTGACGCGGATCTTTTGAATGCCGCATCGGGCGAACGCTTTGGCGATTTTGTAATAGCCTTCGGGCGGCAGCTCCGCCGCTTTTTTGGCGCAGTCCCCCTTGCCGCAGTAAACGCAGTTGAGGTTGCAGCGCTGCGTGACGGAAATGCGCAGATATGAAATTTCCCGGCCGAATTTATCCTTCATAACGGTAATCACTCTTGCCGCCGGTTTTTTCCAGCAGCCTGATCTCTTCAATGACCATGCCGCGGTCGATGGCTTTGCACATATCGTAGACCGTCAGCGCCGCCACGGACGCGCCCGTGAGCGCTTCCATTTCGACGCCGGTTTTATAAGTGCATTTGGCACGGACGATAACGGCAAGAACCGTGTCGCTCAGCTTTTCAAAATCGACGGTGATTTTATCAATGGGAATATTGTGGCAAAGCGGGATCAGCTCGCCTGTTTTTTTGGCGCCCATGATGCCCGCGATGCGCGCGGCGCCGAGCCCGTCGCCCTTTTTCAGGTTGGCGTTCAGCAGGGCTTCCAGCGTTTCGCGCTTCATGCGAATGCTCGCGCAGGCGGCCGCCGTGCGGACGGTCACATCCTTGCAGCCCACGTCGACCATGACCGCTTCGCCCTTTTCGTTCAGATGTGTCAGCATGGTGAGTATCCTCCCATTTCAGCCAGACGTTTTTGAAATTCATCCGAATACAGCACGTCCAGAAACGCCCGCACCATCGGGTCGTCGAGAGAATCCCGATCGACTAAAAATTCGTAGGTTTCGTTACAGATCGGAATGAAATCAAGCCCGTACATTTTGGCGGCGGAATAAATGCCCAGCCCCGCGTCCGCGTTGCCGGCGGCAATGAGCGCGGCAACGGCGGTGTGGGTGAATTCCTCGTTGCGGTAGCCGTTGATCTCATCGGGCTTCAGCCCGTTTTGTTCCAGCAGATAATCGCACAAAACGCGCGTGCCCGCGCCCCGCTGGCGGTTGACGTAGCGGAGATTTTGAATGTCCTTGAATTCCTTCACGCCCAGCGGGTTGCCCGGGGCGACCATCAGCCCCTGCACGCGCTTCACGCCCTTAACCGTCACGGCTTTGCCGCCGGGGATATATTTTTCAACGTATGATTTGTTATATTCGCCCGTTTCCGTGTCCAGCAAATGGACGCCGCCCATGTGGGCGTGCCCGTCGCGCACGGCGTAGATCGCGCCCATGCTGCCCACGTGGGTGGAGCACACGCGAAACGGCGCGCCGCGTTTGGCGAGGAAATCCGCAACCTCGTCGATGAGCGGGTCGTGGCTGCCGGTGACGATGAGCGTGTTTTCGATTTTTGCAAGCGGCTTGTTCAGCCGGATATCGACCGCTTCGCCCGCTTCAAGCCCTTCGCAGTTTTGCGGCACGATCAGCACGCCGTCGGCTTTGGTGAAGCTGGTGATCACGCCCGCGCCGCGCGGCAGGGGCGAGGCGATGAGCCTGCCGCCGATGCGGCCGAGGGACACGCGGACGTATTCGCTGTATTTCAGCGACGAAACGATTTTTTTGGCCAGCGTCGCCTTCACGGTCTCACGGGGGCCTTCGGGCCTGCCGTAATACTGCCCGATCACTTCAGATACGATCTCATCCATGATGACGATCGCCGAAACGGGGTAGCCGGGCAGCCCGATCACGGGCTTGCCCCCGGCTTCGCCCAGCACGGCGGGCTTGCCGGGCTTAACGGCAATGCCGTGCACCAGAACCGTGCCGAGCGAAGCGATGATCTCGCTCGTGTAATCGTCGCGCCCCGCCGACGAACCGGCGGAAACAAGCGCCATATCGCACTCGTCCAGCGCCGTTTCCACGGCGGCTCGGATCAGCTCCTTTTTGTCCGGCGTGATCGGGTATACCTTCACGTTCGCGCCGAACGAATCCAGCATCCCCCTGAACACCGTGGAATTGAATTCAATAACGTCGCCCTTTTGCGGGTCGGACGTGGGCGGCACGATCTCGTCGCCCGTGGGGATGACCCCGACCAGCGGTTTTCGGATGACTTCAATTTCGGTCACGCCGCCCGCCAGCAGCGCGCCGCACAGCGCGGGCGTGAGCGTTGTGCCCGACGGGGCGATCATGTCGCCCATGCAGATGTCTTCGCCCACCTGCCGCACGTTCTGCCACGGGTAGACCGGGGAAAGGATCTGAACGCTTCCGCCACCGCAGTCGATCAGGTCTTCCACCATGATCACCGCGTCGCAGCCGTCGGGCAGCGGGTCGCCCGTGTCGACCGTAACGTAATCGGCTTCGGTCAGCGTCACGGGCGTGCGGTCGCTTGCCGCAAAGGTCGTTTTGGCCTTCACGGCCGCGCCGTCCATGGCGCAGGCGTTGTAATGCGGCGAGCAGATGCGCGCGTAAGCCGCGTTTTTGATCACGCGGCCGCAGGCGGCGGTCACAGGTACGGTTTCGGTTTTGCCCCGAAAACCGACGGCGGTCAGGTGATCGTAAAGCTTTTGTTTTGCCTCGTCAAGAGGGAGATTGTTCAGGTAATTGTATTTCATAATTCGTATATGTCTGCCGCGGTTCCTTTGAACAGGCCTTCGGCGTTGCGTTCGATTTTGATGAAGCCCTCCGCTTTTGACAGCACGGAAACAATGCCAGATTTGGTGTGCAGCGGAACGACTTCGTTGTTTTCGTTCAGGGTCACGCAGAGGTATTCCTCCCGGCCGTGGTTGGAGGGAATGTTGACCGCCAGCGTGCCGGTGCGTTTCGGCTTGTCGTTTGCCCGGCTGAAAACGCTTCGGATCCATTCCGCCACGATCAGCCGGAACACGAAATAAGCCGCCAGCGGGTGGCCGGGCAGCCCGAACACGGGCTTGCCGCCGATCACGCCGAAGATGGTCGGCTTGCCGGGCTTCATGGCAATGCCGTGAAAATACGCCTTGCCCAGCGCGTCGATGATCTGCACGGTCATGTCTTTTGTGCCCGCTGAGGAGCCGCCCGAAATCAGCACGGCGTCGGCGCGTTCCACGCATTCCTTCACCGCCCGTTCAATGGCGCCGCGGTCGTCCTTCACCACGCCGTACACCAGCGGCTCGCAGCCGTATTCCTTCACGGCGGAAGCGAGCAGAAGGGTGTTGACGTCTCTGACCTGACCGGGCTGCGGCGCGCCGCTGACAATTTCATCGCCCGTGGAGATCACGGCGAGGATCGGCTTTTGGTAAACCGTGATCCGGTCAATGCCCAGCGCGCTGAGCACGCCGACGGCGGCAGGCGTAACGACGGTTCCTTTTTTTAAAGCGGTTTCGCCCGCGGCAACGTCGTCGCCGGCTTTTGTGATGTTTTCAAACGGCGCGGCGGAACGGTAAACCAGGCAAAGCCCGCCCTCGCTGTCAGTGTGCTCCACCATCACGGCGGCGTTTGCGCCCGCGGGCAGCATACCGCCCGTGGCGATCTTCGCGCACTGACCTCTTTTCAATGTGAAACCGGGCGCTTCGCCCATGAGAATTTCACCCGCGATCTCCAGTTGCGCGGGGATCGACGCGCCCGCGCCGAACGTGTCGGCGGCGCACACGGCATAGCCGTCCACGGTCGAGCGGTCAAAGGCAGGGATATTTTCGGTTGAAACAACGTCTTCGGCGAGCGTTCTGCCCAAAGCGTCAAAAACGGCGACGGGTTCCGTTTTGGCGGCAAGACCGGCGGCGTGCGCCTTCACGGCTTTGACGGCTTCGTCTTTGGTCACTACGTTGAGCATCAGATTTTCCACCCCGCAATAAAGTGCTGCGTCCATTCGTTTTCCGGGCTTGTCAGAATTTCCTTCGGCTTTCCGTCCGCTTCGATCCGCCCGCTGTTGAGGATGATCAGCCGATCGGCGGCATTCAGGGCGAGAACGGGGGAATGGGTGCTGATCAGCACCGTGCAGCCGGTTTTGCTGCGGTATTCCCGAATCGCGTTGATCACCAGCTCCGCGCCCCTTGCGTCGCACGCGCCGGTCGGTTCGTCCAGCAGCAGCAATTCGCAGTCAACGGAGAGCACGCGGCAAAGCGAGAGCCGCTGCAATTCGCCGCCCGAAAGCGAGGTGGCTTTTTTGTGCGCGAGCGCGGACAGCTCCAGCTTTTCGAGCAGCCGGTCTGCTTCGCTCCTGTCACAGCCCGCAAGGGTGACGTTGCGGATGAGATCGCCCTTGAAGGCGTAGGCTTGCTGCGGCATATAAAGCACCTTCCCGGGCTTTTTGACCGTGCCGCCGCTGCTTTTGAGCAGACCGGACAACAGCCGCAGCAGCGTGGTTTTGCCGCTGCCGTTCGGCCCGGCCAGAGCGAGGGCCTCGCCGTCTTTGACAGTCAGTGCGGGAATGTCCAGCACGGTGCGTTCCCCGTAGCACTTTTTCAAATCCCTGATCTCAATCATCGGCAGGCTCCTTTCCGGCAAACGAGGCCAGCGCGTTGACAACAAAACCGATGAGCAGCAGGATCATACCCAGCGCCAGCGCAAACGAAAACTTGCCCTTGTTGGTTTCCAGCATGATGGCGGTGGTCATGACCCGGGTCTTCCACTGAATATTGCCGCCGACGATGCTCACCGCGCCGACCTCGGCAATGGAACGCCCGAACGCGCTGAGCACGACGGAGAGCAGGGCGGAGCGCCCCTCGGAAAGGCACAGCCAGACGGTTCCGGCCTTTGACAGACCGAGCCCGCGCGCCGTGTCGATCACGGGCCTTGACGTGCCCTCGAGGAACGAGGAGGACAGCCCGACGACGAGGGGCGTGATGAGCAGCACCTGCGCGACGACCATGGCTTTGACCGTGAACAGCAGGTTCAGGCTGCCGAACGGCCCGTAGTGGGTGAAAAGAACATACACAAACAGGCCTGCCACCACCGGCGGCAAGCCCATGAGCGTATGGATCAGCTTTTTGAGAAAGCTTTTTCCTTTGAAGCTGCGCGTGCCGATCAGCGCGCCGAGCGGCAGCCCGAGCAGGCACGAGATCGTCGTGCTGAAAAAGGACATGCGCAGCGTGACGCCGATGATCTGCAGCAGCTCCCTGTCAAGGGAAAAAAGCAGTTGAAACGCCTGCCGGAAGCTTTCCATCCGGCTTATTTGTCAAGCAGGGTGAACAGCGCAGCGCCGTATTCCGCTTCGCCGTATTTGGCGATGAGGGCGCCGGCTTCGTCGCCGAGCATCCAGTCGATGAACGCCTTCGCGCCGTCGGTGTTCAGCCCGTCGATTTTTTCGGGGTTGACGGCAATGAGCGAATAGGTGTTTTTCATGTCTTCGCCTTCCGCAAGCACGATGTCAAGGTTAAGCTCGTCCTTCATCGACAGGAAGGTGGCCTTGTCGGTCAGGCAGTAGGCCTGCATTTCGCTTGCCATCGTCAGGCAGGCGCCCATGCCCTGACCGGCGCTGACGTACCAGTCGTCCTTCGCCGCGTCGGGCGCGTTGTCGCCCCAGATCTTCAGCTCGGCCTTGTGCGTGCCGCTCTCGTCGCCGCGGGAAACAAATTTGCTCTTGCTCTCGCGGATCCTGGCAAAGGCGGCCGCCGCGTCCGCGCTGCCGTTCACCGCAGCCGGATCGTCCTTCGGGCCGACGATCACAAAATAGTTGTACATGAAGGGCAGGCGTTCCGTGCCGTAGCCCTCGGCGATGAATTCCTCTTCGGAGGCCTTGGCGTGCACGAGGATCACGTCGGCGTTGCCGTCCTTGGCTTTCTGGATCGCGGCGCCCGTGCCGGCGGACTGCACCTCGACCTTGTAGCCCGTTTCCGCTTCAAATGTGGGCAGCAGGTAGGGAAGCAGACCGGAGTCGTTGACCGAGGTGGTGGTGGACAGGCGGATGACCTTGTTTTCGGTGGCTGCCGTTTGCGTTGGCGCGGCGGTGGTCGCGGCGTCGTCGGTCGTCGGCTTTGCGCCGCAGGCGGCGAAGGAAAGCGCAACGATTGCCGCTAAGATAAGAGCCAGTGCTTTTTTCATGATGACGTCTCCTTTTCAAACACGGAAGGCACGGCCGTTTCCCGCCGTACCCTTTAGCCGATGGAACAGATTTCGGCTGCGCTCTGCGAAGCCTATGAAATCACTTAGCCGCGCAGAGTCGGATTTGATCATCTTTTTTATCATAGCACATTGTGTTAAAAAATAAAAGAGAATTTTCTTGAAAACAGGCAACTTACATGATAAAATACCATTGGGTGATTGGAATGAAAATCGGAATCATCAGCGTCAGCGACCGCTGTTACCGCGGCGAATGTGAGGATCAAAGCGGCCCCGCGATCGCCGGGTGTGTGCGGGAGCTTTCCGATACAACGGAATACCGGCTTGTGCCCGACGAACAGGCGCTGATCAAACAGGCGCTGCTCGAGCTGGCCGATGAGGCGCGCTGCGACGTGATTTTTACCACGGGCGGCACGGGCTTTGCCCCGCGCGACGTTACGCCCGAAGCAACAAAAGCGGTGCTCGAACGGGAAACGCCGGGCGTCAGCGAGGCCATCCGCATGAAAAGCCTTGAGATCACGAACCGGGCGATGCTCTCCCGCGCCGTGAGCGGCATTCGCGGCAAAACGCTCATCATCAACCTGCCCGGCAGCCCAAAGGCCGTGAGAGAGAGCCTCGGGGTCGTGCTGCCCGTGCTGCCGCACGCGGTCGAAACGCTCGGCGGCAACACGCTCAGCTGCGGGGGGAATTACGGCAAATGAGCATCAAATCCGAAACACAGGGCTTTGACCTTTCCGGCAAAAGCGCCGTCATTGTCGGCTGCGGCGGGCTGGGCACGAACGCCGCCGCGCACCTTTGCGGCATGGGGGTCGGCAGGCTTTGCCTGATCGACGGCGACACGGTTGAAGAACGCAACCTCAACCGGCAGTTTTTTTACACGCCGGAGGACGTCGGGCGGCCGAAGAGCGAGCTGCTCGCGGCGCGGCTTGCGGCCTATGCGCCCGACTGTGTTCTTACGGGCGTTCGGCAATTCATTTCAGTAGCCGATGACCTTTCCGACTTCCGCGGCACAGACGTCATCATCGCCGCGGTGGATCATCTTGCGGCGCGGCGCTTGCTGAACGATTTTTGCAAAGAAAGCGGCGTTCCGCTCGTCAACGGCGGCATTCACGGCTTTTTCGGCACGGCCTATGCGTATCTGCCCGGGCGGACGCCCGATCTGGCGCAGGCCGGGCTTCTGGCGGCGGAAAACCCTTCGCCCGTTTCCGTGAGCAGCACCGTCGGTGTGATCGGCGCGCTGCAGGCGCAGCTGGCTGCACAGCTTCTTTGCGGCGACACACAGTGCGCCGGAAAACTGTATGTTTTTGACAACAACGAGATCCATTCCCTTCAGATTCAATAGAAAGGAGCGTCGGCGATGAAACCATACGACGGCTACATGGGCAAGGTGCTGTTCGTTGATCTGACGAACCGCACGCATTCGCTCTTTCCGTGGACGGACGCGGACCGAAAACGCACCCTTGGCGGCAAGATCATGGCGGCGGATATTCTGCTGCACCACATCCGCCCCGGCATGAAGGCTTTTGATGAGGATAACTGGATCGTGGTCACCACCGGCCCGCTGACCGGCTGCGGCTGCCCGAATTCCTCCCGGTTCAATATTTCCACCATTTCGCCGCTCACCGGCATCCTCACCTCGTCCAACTGCGGCGGCGATTTCGGGCTGTGGCTCAAACGAACGGGGTATGACGCCGTGATCTTCACCGGCCGGAGCGAAAAGCCCGTTACGGTGAACATCACACACAACGACGTCGTTTTCACGGATGCGGCTTCGCTCTGGGGCAAAACCACAATGGAAACGCAGGAAATGCTGCCCGAGCGGACAGGCAAGCTCGTCATCGGCCCCGCGGGCGAAAACAAGGTGCTGTATGCCTGCGTGTTTTCCAATGAGAGAACGGCGGGGCGGGGCGGCGTCGGCGCTGTGTTCGGCGACAAAAATCTCAAGGCCGTCACCGCGTTCGGCACGGCGCTGCCAAACGTGCGCAACCGCGAAAAGCTGCGCAAAACCAACGAAAAGTGGGTGCACATCCTCAAAACCCACCCGCTCACTGGCAGGCAGCTGCCCAAGCTGGGCACCGCCGGGCTGATCGCGCCCATGCAGGCGCACAGGATCCTCGCCACCAAAAATTTCAGCGCGGGGCGTTTTGACGGGTTTGAAAAAATATCCGGCGAAGAGCTCGCCGAAAAGCACCTGGTTTCCAACGCCGCCTGCACCACCTGCGCCATCCGCTGCGCGCGCATGGTCAGGGTCGACGGCAAGGTCGTCAAAGGGCCGGAGCTGGAAATTCTCGGCCTGCTCGGCGCCAATATTCTCAACGACGACCTTGAAAAGATCATTCGCTGGAACTATGTGCTCGACGAGCTGGGCATGGATTCCATTTCCGCCGCCGGCACGGTCGCCTTCGCCATGGAATTAAAAGAAAAAGGCGTGCACGATTTCGGGCTGGAATTCGGCAGAACCGACAACATTGAAGAAATTTTTGAAAAGATCGCCCGGCGCGAGGGCGAATACGATATGCTCGCCAACGGCTCGCGCTGGCTGAGCGAGCAGTTTGGCGGCAAAGAATATTCGATCAACGCCAAGGGCATGGAGCTGGCCGCCTACACGCCGCGCCACGCGGTGGGGCACGGCCTCGGCTACGCCACCTCCAACCGCGGCGGCTGCCACCTGAACGCGGGCTATATGGTCGTGGTCGAAGGCCTCGGTCTCGACGTCGATTCCCTGACGCACCACGGCAAGGCCGCGCTGGCGATCATGTTCCAGAACCTGATGGAGGCGGTTTCCGCCGGCGGCGAATGCCTGTTCACAAGCTACGCCGTGCTGCCCGGGTTCCTGATCGACAAGCCCAACTGGCCCGTGACCAAGGTCATTCTCGCGGCTTTTCCCTACGTCGGCCCGGTGATCAACCTGCTCAGCCATTTCACCAAAGCGCCGAAAATCAACATTCCGCTGCTGCCCGAATCCTACGCCATCAAATACGCCACCGGCCTGCGCTCGACCATGGCGTCGATGCTCACCTGGGGCGCTTACGGCTACAACACGGAACGCATCGCCAACATTATTTTAGGGCAGAAGGCGGACGCCGATCAGCTGCCCGGGCGGCTCACGGATGAGCCGCAGGAACCGAACGACCCGCGCACGAAGGTGCCGCTGGATAAAATGAAGCCCGTGTATTACCGGGCCAGAGGCTGGAAGGACGGCATCCCGAAATGGCACCGTCTGAAGTCGCTCGGCATTCAGCTCGACAAATCGGTTTATGAAGAAGCGGTGAAGGAGGCGTATCGCTGATGGCAAAGGTTACGGTCAAGCTGTTCGGCGTGTTCCGTGTGGATACGCACACACAGCAGGTGGAGCTGGAAGCGGATAAACTCAAAGACGTCTTTTCCGCTTTGAATGAAAAACTCGGTCATATTCAAATGGATTCCGGGCTGCAGTTCAAAGACGCGGTCATCTATCTCAACGGTGAAAGCTGCCGCAAAAAATCTCAGAAGCTCGCCGACGGCGACGAGATATGGCTGCTGTCACCGGCGTCGGGAGGTTAAGATATGGCTTATCGGATTCAGGAAGAACGGTGCGTCGGCTGCGGCGCGTGCGCGTGG